>CANHUW010000011.1 GCA_947463975.1 Bacteroidota bacterium | reverse complement strand
GAAAAAATTATACCTTTGCTCGCTTATAAAACACAGATATGGCTGGACAATTAAAAGAAGTAAGAAATAGGATAAAAAGTACCCAGGGTACCCAACAGATCACTAAAGCCATGAAAATGGTAAGTGCTGCAAAATTACGTCGTGCTCAAGACGCCATCACTCAAATGAGACCCTATGCCAACAAGTTACAAGATATGTTGAGCAATATTGTGGGTAGCTTGGAAGGAGATATCAATTTGGCCCTTGCCGAGACGCGTCCAGTGAATAATGTGTTGTTGATTGTGATTACTTCTGATCGTGGTTTATGTGGTGGATACAATGCCAATGTAGTGAAATTAGCCAAAGCAACTATCGCGGATAAATACCCTACTCAAAAAATTACCATCTGGAATATTGGAAAGAAAGGGTTTGAGAGCTTAAGCAAATCAGGATACAATACCAATGCAGCATATAAAGATATCTTCTTAGACTTAAAATTTGAAAACGTTCAAGAAGCTGCTAAAGCTGCGATGAATGCTTTTGCGGATAAAGAATTTGATGCTATTGAAATTATTTATAGCGAATTTAAAAACGCTGCAACCCAAGAATTCAAAGCAGAACCATTCTTACCTATTCCTAAAATCAGTGCTGCGGCAAACAAGAAAAAAGTAGATTTTATTTTTGAGCCAGAGAAAACTGTTTTAGTAAATGAATTGATGCCTAAAATCTTGAACACACAATTATTCAAAGCAGTTTTAGATGCCAATGCAAGTGAACATGGCGCTAGAATGACTGCGATGGATAAGGCAAGTGAGAACGCGAACGAATTATTAAAATCATTGAAAATATCTTACAACCGTGCAAGACAAGCGGCTATTACGACTGAGTTAACTGAGATCGTAAGTGGTGCAGCTGCATTAAACGGATAAGCAATACCCATATGGAAATCAGCCAAATTATTCCTCATATTGAAGCCTTGATCTTCGCAAGTGATAAAGCTTTAAACGCTAATGATATCACCGAGTTAATTAATAATGCTTTTGGATTTTTAGAAGAACGCATTACTTTAGATCAGGTAGAATCTGCCTTAAACGGAATTCAAGAGAAATATGCAACTGAATTTTATCCATTTGAATTAAAACAAAGTGGTGGAGGCTGGCAGTTTTTAACCAAGCCTTCTTTTCATGCAACCATTGCTCAATTAAATGGCGATAAATTCTTGAAGCGTCTTTCCAATGCTGCTTTAGAGTCTTTAGCTATCATTGCTTATAAACAACCTATTACAAAAGGTGAAGTAGAAGCAATCAGAGGAGTGAATAGTGATTACTCTATTCAAAAATTATTGGAAAAAGAATTGATTGTCATCAGCGGTCGTAACGAACACTTACCTGGCAAGCCATTAGTTTATGGTACTTCTAAAAACTTTATGGATTATTTTGGCATCAACTCAACGGATGATTTACCAAAAATAAGAGAAGTGTTGGCAGATCAAATTGTAGAAGCTACGGTGATCAAACCAGAAGACTTTACCGATAACAGCGTTTTTGAGCAAATCGCAGATGCAAATCAAGAAGCTCGCGAGCAAGAAGAGACCCCAAATTTACCTGAAGAAGAAGCATAAATTGTATCTTCGTAGTATGAATGCCAGTTTATCCTACGATCTATTAAAACAAGCTGCAACAAACTATGGTACACCTTTGTATGTGTATCATGCCGAAAAAATTGCGCAGCAATATCAAGACTTATTTAATCATTTCGATTCCAAGACTACACGCATATTTTATGCATGTAAAGCTTTAACGAATATTCATATTTTAGATGTGGTTAAAAGAGCTGGTGGCAATATAGATTGCAGCTCTATCAACGAAGCTAAATTGGCATTACATGTTGGCTTTGCACCTAATCAAGTTTTATACACTAGCAACAGTGTAAGCTTCGAAGAAATATGCGAAGCAGTAAGTTTAGGAATTTATGTGAATATTGATAGCTTATCCAACTTGGAAAAATTTGGAGCGAAGTTTGGAAGCAGTTATCCAGTGGGTGTTCGCGTAAGACCTAATATTATGGCAGGTGGTAATTTAAAAATTGCTACAGGTCATGATAAAAGTAAATTTGGTATACCAGTAACTGAATTAGACACTTTAAAAACCATTCAAGCAAAATATAATATACAAATCTCTACACTGCATATACATACAGGCAGCGAGATTAAGGATGTAAAAGTATTTTTACAATCTGCTGAAGTGTTTGAACAATTGCTTACGCATTTTCCTACAGTGACAATTTTAGACTTTGGCGGTGGATTTAAAGTGCCCTATCAACCAGAAGAAAAAGGAACAGATATGGCCCTACTTGGTGCTGAAGTAAATAAAGTAGTGGCAAAATTATCTGAACAATTTGGAAGATCATTCACTGCTTGGTTTGAGCCTGGTAAGTATATTGTGAGTGAGGCTGGCTACTTTATTGCTACAGTAAATGTAATGAAACAATCAGGTGATATTCAATTCGCGGGCATTGATACAGGCTTAAATCATTTGATTAGACCTATGTTTTATGATGCTTATCACTATATTGATAATTTAAGTCATCCAGAAAAACCATTGCAAGAATACGCAGTAGTAGGCAATATTTGCGAAACAGATACTTTTGCTTGGGATCGACCCATTCCAACCATTGAAGAAGGAGATTTCTTGGTATTGTATAATGCAGGCGCATATGGTTATGAAATGGCCAGTAATTACAATGCAAGATATAAGCCTGCGCAAGTCTTAGTTGAAAATGGAATAGCAAAACTAATTAGCAGAAGAGATAACTTCGAAGACTTACTTCACTTGCAAGTACCTTTAACAAAATAGTATGATAGAGATTAAACATATCAGTAAACAATTTGACACTAAAATTATCTTAGATGATATTAGTGCGCAATTTAAACCTGGTATGTGTAATTTAATTATTGGCGCTAGTGGTAGCGGCAAAACGGTATTGACTAAGTGTATTGTAGATTTAATTCAAGCAGATCAAGGCGAAGTGATCTTTGATGGAAAGAGTTTGACTTCTATGAACAAGGAAGATAGAAAAGATTTAAGAAATAGCATTGGTATGTTATTTCAAGGTAATGCCTTGTTTGATTCTTTAACAGTAGAGGAAAATGTAAAATTTCCTTTGGATATGTTTTCAAAATTGAATCCAAAAGAAAAGCTAGAAAAAGTGAACAGTATTTTGGCTAGAGTAAACTTAGAAGGCGTTAACAACAAATACCCTGCTGAGTTAAGTGGTGGTATGAAAAAAAGAGTTGCGCTAGCTAGAGCCGTGGTAATGGAGCCTAAATACCTTTTTTGCGACGAGCCCAATTCTGGCTTAGATCCACAAACTTCTATGGTAATTGACAAGTTGATTGAAGAGCTTACCAAAGAATACAATATTACTACCATAGTGGTAACACATGATATGAATAGTGTAATGGAAATAGGTAATTATATTTTGTATTTACATCAAGGTAAAAAAGAATGGGAAGGCACTAATCAAGATATTATATACAGCAAAAACGAATTACTTAATAAATTTATATTTGCATCAGAATTTTTACAAGACGCTAAAGCCATGAGAATGATGGAGGGCGATAAAAAATAAACCTTAAAAAACTAAACCTATGAAATATTTATTAGCTCTATTATGTAGTATTGTTGTTTTGAACGTTTCAGCTCAAACAGACCCATATGCTCCTTTTCAAAAAGATAAAAACTTACCCTACTTTAAAATTACATCTGTTGGAGGTAAAGAGATCACCACTAAAAATTTACCTAAATACAAGTACCAAATGATTATTATTTTCAGCCCTGATTGTCCTCATTGTGAACATGAGGCTGCTGAAATTAATAAGTATGCCGATAAATTTAAAAATGTATTGATGATTTGGGATAGCTATAAAGACATGCCCTCCATCAAAAAATTTGCTGAGAAGTACAATATGATTGGGAAACCAAATATTATCATAGGAAGAGACCCTGAATTTATGCTGCCGAGCTTTTTCAGACCAAGTATGACCCCTTTTGTGGCAATATATGAGAATAATAAGTTGAAAAAAGTGTACGAAAAAGGTGCAGAAGTATTTGAATTACTTAAAAATATAGATAGTAAATAACTAACTTTGCCCCGGAAAATCATCCTCTTAAAAAAATATACATCTTATGAAAATTACAGTAGTTGGAGCAGGTGCAGTAGGCGCAACATGTGCTGACAATATTGCTCGTAAAGAATTAGCTAGTGAATTAGTTTTATTAGACATCAAAGAAGGCTTTGCAGAAGGTAAAGCTCAGGATATGATGCAGACTGCTGCGTTATTGGGTTTTGATACTAGAATTTCTGGTAGCACCAATGATTATACTAAAACTGCCAATTCTGATGTAGTGGTGATTACTTCAGGTTTACCTCGTAAACCAGGGATGACAAGAGAAGAATTAATTGGCACCAATGCGGGTATTGTAAAAGGTGTTTGTGAAAACTTATTAAAGCATTCTCCTAATGCTATTGTTATTGTAATTAGTAACCCAATGGATACCATGACGTACTTAGCATTACAATCTACTGGCTTACCAAAGAATAGAATTATTGGAATGGGTGGTACTTTAGATAGCGCTCGTTTTAAATATCAATTAAGCACAACATTAAACTGCAGCCCTGCAGATTTAAATGCATTGGTAGTAGGCGGTCATGGTGACACAACGATGATACCTTTGATCAAGCACGCTACATGGAATAGTATTCCAGTAACAAAGTTTTTGAATGCTGAGCAACAAGAAAAAATCATTGCTGATACGATGGTGGGAGGTGCAACTTTAACTAAGTTATTAGGCACTTCAGCTTGGTATGCACCAGGTGCTGCGGGAGCTGCATTGGTTGAAAGCATTGTGCGTGACGAGAAAAAATTATTTACTTGTTGCGTAAGCTTGAATGGCGAATATGGCCAAAAAGACATCTGCTTAGGTGTTCCTGTTGTTATTGGAAAGAATGGCTGGGAGAAAATTGTTGAAATGGATTTATCTGCTGACGAACAAGCTGCGTTCAATAAGAGTGCAGATGCTGTTAGAAGCATGAACGATGTGTTGAAAACATTATAATATTCCCAATAAGTCTCTTTTAGAGATTCATTGAACTCAAAAAGCGTCTCCAATTGGAGACGCTTTTTTTAACTATTGTAATAAGACATTGCTTTGTTTGCAATGAAAGAAAGATCATGTTTTTTCATACATGCAAAATGTCCATGTGGACATTTTTTTGTGCCATATTTAGAGCAAGGTTGACAGGGCAAATTAGGCACTATTGCATTGTAATACATTTCTTGATCATTTTGCAGGTCTGAAGCAGCATAGTAAGGACCAACTTGTAATAAAGGCGTGGTGGCTCCCCAAATGGCAATGGTCTTTTTATGAAAGGCACATGCAACATGTAAAAAACCTGTATCATTAGAAATAACCATCCTTGCCCCTTTTACCAATAATGCAGATTCATGTAGATTAAATTTGCCGCAGCCATTGTATATTTTGATTGGATCAGTACTAGCAACCTCTTCTCCATTTTGATGATCTTCTTTACCTCCAATCAAAATAATCGGCACAGGCAATAAAGAACACAATTGTTGTAATTGCTCCACAGGCATTCTCTTGGTTGCATATGAAGCACCGATTACCAAAGCAATATATCCAGCTTGATGTGAAGTGGGTATATCATTTGCTTTTATACTTACAGCAGCTGGTACAAAATAATCCATCCCCTTCCCATCATTTTGCACACCTAATACTTTTAAAGGATATACACTTCTCTCTACAATATGTGTGTTGGGTAATAGATTGATGCCAAATCTGGTGAGTATCCATTTTTGAAGTGATAGTTTTTTGTAGGTATATGTTGTTACACCTAAAGCTTTTTTAATTCTAAAAGTTCTAAAATTGTTATGCAAGTCAATGACCATATCCAAATTAGCGGCCTTTAACGCTGCAATGGTTGCTGCTAAATTATTTTCATGATAATGAAAATGATCAATGTACGGATTCGCTTCTGTGACAGCTTTCAAAGACTTCTTGGTTAAGAAATGAATTTCTACACCTGGGATTTGTTCTTTAGCGCAACGAATCGCAGCTGAGGTAAAAATAATATCACCAATGGAGGAAAGTCTTATAATTAAAAGGCGCATAAGTACTAAGCTGATCGTTTAAATTAGGGCAATGGATTGTCTTGCTCCAAATAATCTAAATCTTTATGATAAGTTTCCTCTGTATATACAAAAGCAATTAAAGTAATTCCCATTACAATCGCCCCTGTTAAAATACCACTCTGAATAATCGTCCAACCCAGGCTCTTTTGTAAGATATCTAAAAATAAAAAGTTGATTAATGGCAAAGCTCCTCTAACCATATTAGGAATAGTAGTTGCAGCAGTAGCTCTTAGATTTGTTCCAAATTGCTCGGCTGCCATTTGATTAAAGATTGCCCAGTAACCAGTACTAAATCCTAAAAATCCACAGATAGCGTACATGCGATCGTCAGAATCATTCAATGCACTAAAGAATAAAACCATTCCAAGTGTATTTAAAATATAAAACAATAAAAGTGCTTTTTTTCTGCTTTGAAAAAACTGACTCACATACCCAGTAACTAAATCTCCAATCGCAATACCCACATAAGCAAACATGATGGACCTACCTGAATCAATTAAATTTTCTCCATAATTAGCTGTTGCAAATTTATTGCTATAATTGATCAATACTCCAATCACAAACCAAGTAGGCAAGCCAATTAAGATGGCTTTAATATATTTTGAAAATCTTTTTTTATTATTCAAGAACATCATAAAGTTACCTTTTTGGATGTTCTCTAATTTTGCAGATTCAAACATAAATGACTCTGCTACCTTCACTCTTAGAATTAATAAGAAGACTCCTAAACCTCCACCAATCTGGTAACACAATCTCCAATCTTTTGTATACTGAAAAGTAAAGTAAGCAAACACTGCTCCAAATAATCCAATACCTGCAACCATCGATGTTCCAATACCTCTTTTGTTTTTAGGCAACATTTCAGATACTAATGTAATTCCTGCACCTAACTCGCCTGCTAATCCAATCCCACCAATAAATCTACAATAAGCGTATTGATCTACATTTTGAACAAATGAAGTGAGAATATTGGCAACGGAGTACAATAATATAGAGCCAAACAATACTTTTAATCTACCCTTTTTATCTCCAATTACACCCCAAAGAATTCCACCAATCAACAAGCCAGACATTTGCCAGTTAATGATATGCGCACTGTCTACAATAATAGTATCTAGGGTTGATCCAACTGCTAAAACACTGGGTTGTCTTACAATAGTAAACAACAACAAATCATATACATCTACAAAATAGCCCAATGCGGCTACTAATACTGGCAGAGACCAAAGTCCAATTTGCTTGTGTTCATTCATCTTACGCTTTTTTAGAACGGTGGGTAATCACTTTAATGATAACAGGAGCGGTAGTAATAAAAACAATACCTAAAACAATTACTTCCAAATGCTTCTTCAAATCAAATTGAAAATGCTCCAATATCCATGTTTGTAAAAAATGTCCGCCAAATATCATGCTGGTCACCCACAAAATACATCCTACTACATTATTGTACATGAATTTTTGTTTATCCATATTCACAATTCCTGCAACGATGGGCGCAAAGGTTCTTACAATAGGAATAAAACGTGCTATAATAATTGCACGTCCACCATGTTTATCGTAAAACTCTTGTGCTTGTATTAAATATTTCTTTTTGAAAAACAAATTCTCTTTCCAGTCAAACATCGTTGGTCCTACTTTTTTACCAAAAGTATAGCCTACATAATTTCCTAAAATTCCGGCAACTGAAATAAAAGCAGTAAGCACCAATAAATTGATCCACTCATTTGAAGATGGTATAACTTCTGCAGCTAATGGACCAGCATAAATACCCGCGACAAATAATAAACTATCCCCAGGTAAGAAAAAGCCTGCAAATAATCCAGTCTCAGCAAATACTACAAATAGAATTAACCACAAGCCACCATGTTCAATATAAAATTGTGGTTGTAATAATTGACTCCAATGAAAAACTTCTAAAAATGTTAGCATGAAAATAAATTATGACTGTTGTGGCGATTCTAAAGACCCCTCCCATTTACTTACAACGCTAGTCGCTAAACTATTTCCCAATACATTGGTAGCAGTTCTGAACATATCGCAAAAATGATCAATTGGCAAAATCAATGCAATTCCTTCTGGTGGAATATTGAACATGGCACAAGTTGCTGTAACCACCACCAAGGAAGCTCTTGGAACACCCGCGATACCCTTACTCGTTAACATCAATACCAATAACATGGTTAATTGGGTACCCATATCTAAATGAATTCCGTAGGCTTGCGCAATGGCTAAACTAGCGAAAGTCATATACATCATACTGCCATCCAAATTAAAGGAGTAACCCAAAGGCAGAATAAATGAAACAATTTTATCCTTGCAACCAAATCGCTCTAGCTCTTCAGTTAATTTCGGAAACACTGCTTCGCTACTGGTTGTACTAAATGCAATCACCAATGGGCTTGAAATATGTTTTAATAAAGAAGGAACTCGTTTACCTAAAATGATAAATCCAACGCCCAACAATACTATCCATAACACACCAATACCAGCTAAGAAATACAATAAATATTTACCATAAAATATAAATACGGTTAAACCTTTTGTTGCAATCACTGCAGCGATTGCACCAAACACACCCAAAGGTGCAAAATTCATTACATAGCCTACCATTTTTAAAATGATATGCGCAATGGTGTCAAATGCTTTGATTAAACCCTTTGCATGATCTCCCATCGCAGCAGCTGCTACGCCAAAGAAAATACTGAAGATGACAATTTGTAAAATTTCATTAGTTGCCATCGCTTCGATCATGCTTTTTGGAAATACATGCTCCACAAAATTGATCAAGCTAAATGATTGTGTCTTACCCATTAACTCAGCAGCACCAGAAGTATCTACATTCGTCAATGCAATACCTTCTCCTGGCTTAAATATATTTACCAGCACCAAGCCAATTAATAAACTCATTAGAGATGCAGAAATAAACCAAAGCAATGCCTTACCTCCAACTCTTCCAACAGTTTTAATATCTCCTAATTTAGCGATACCTACTACCAATGTAGTAAATACCAATGGTGCAATAATCATTTGTACCAATCTTAAAAAGATCGTCGTCAACAATTTTAAATTCTTAGCTAAAGAGTCAATACTGGTTGCCGATTGGGTCTCATGTATATAGTATCCCAAAATAGCACCAGCTATCATGGCAATAACAATATACAGGGTGAGTTGATTCGATTTTTTCATAGGTCTGTTAGTGATGCAATATAAGACTAGATTTTCATAAAAAAGGCGGGCTATTTTGCGAAAAAAGTGCTATTTTTCGACATAAATTGATTTAAAATCAAACCAAACATTATGAGTTTATTTAGAAAAAAGGATTTGTCTGCCATGCTTGCACAAGCTGATGATGGTGGCAAGGGTCTTAAACGTACTTTAGGCGCAGGTAATTTGATCGCATTAGGTGTGGGTGCTATTATTGGTGCTGGCTTATTTGTGAGAACTGCTGCTGCTGCTGGTCAAGCTGCTGGACCTGCTGTAACCATTTCATTTATCGTGGCTGCTATAGGTTGTGCTTTTGCGGGCTTATGTTATGCTGAATTTGCTGCCATGATTCCTATCTCTGGTAGTGCTTATGCTTATTCTTATGTAACCATGGGCGAAACCGTTGCATGGATTATTGGTTGGGCTTTAATTATGGAATATGCCTTAGGCGCTGCAACAGTATCTATTGCATGGAGTGAATATTTAAACAAGCTGCTGGGAGGAAGCATCCCTTATGAATGGAGCCACTCTCCTTTTGAATCTGTGACTGATGCTGCTGGCGTTGTTCATCATGGTATCATGAATGCACCTGCATTGGTGATTCTTTTATTATTGACTTTATTATTGATTAAAGGAACACAAGAATCTGCGATTGTAAACGCAATTATTGTATTTATTAAAGTGGCGATTGTATTATTATTCATCTTTATTGGATGGAAGTTTATCAATCCTGCAAACCATACTCCATATTTAATTCCTGCAGATCAAGCTCCTGTTACGGACGCTTCTGGCAAAGTAATTGCTGATTACTCAGGCGTATTTAAACATGGATGGGGTGGTGTATTAGGTGGTGCAGCTATTGTATTCTTTGCATTCATTGGATTTGACGCGGTATCTACTGCAGCTCAGGAAGCAAAGAATCCTAAAAGAGATATGCCCATTGGAATTCTTGGTTCATTGGTAGTATGTACTATTTTATACATTTTATTCGGACACGTGTTAACAGGTGTTGCACCTTGGACTGATTTCGTTGATCCTTTAAAAGGTCGTGAAGCTTCTGTGGCTTATGCTATATCTACTTATATGACAGGATATGGCTGGTTAGCTACGGCAGTAACGGTTGCTATTTTAGCCGGCTTCTCTTCTGTAATCTTAGTAATGTTAATGGGTCAATCTCGTGTATTCTTCTCTATGGCGAATGACGGTTTATTACCAAAAGTATTCTCTGATTTACATCCAAAGTATAGAACTCCCTACAAGTCCAACTGGATCTTATTTGTTTTTGTTGGTGCTTTCGCAGCATTTGTACCAGGTAGTGTAGCAGGTGATTTAACTTCATTTGGTACTTTATTTGCCTTTGTTTTAGTAAGTATTGGAGTTTGGATTTTAAGAGTAAAATCACCAGAAATGGAAAGACCATTTAAAACACCATTGGTTCCATTGGTTCCTGTTTTAGGTGCTATTATTTGCTTGGCAATGATTTTTGCATTGGATACACAAACATTGAAAGTAGCCTTTATTTGGATGGCATTGGGTTTATTGGTGTATTTCGTATACAGCCGTAAGCACAGTAAATTAAATTAAAGACATAACTCGCTTATTTAATAGGAATAGCCAGACCTTATTGTCTGGCTATTTTTTTTGCCTTATTTTTGCTGACTTAAATGTACAAATTATGGGAAGGATATTTGAAGTAAGAAAAGCCACGATGTTCAAAAGATTTGATCGTATGGCAAAACAATTTACTCGAATTGGTAAAGAAATTGTTATTGCCGTAAAAGCATCCGGACCTGACCCAGATACGAATCCTGCTTTAAGAAGATGTTATCAGAACGCAAGAAGTGCTGGTATGCCTAAGGATAGAGTGGAAGCGGCTATTAAAAGAGCGATGGGTAAAGACACTTCCAACTATGAAGAAATATTATATGAAGGATATGCACCACATGGTGTGGCTTTATTAGTTGAAACTGCTACAGATAACCATGTTAGAACAGTTGCCAATGTGAAAAGTCATTTTAATAAAGGTGGCGGATCCATGGGAAATAGTGGTAGCGTAAGTTTCCAATTCAAAAAAATGGGTGTTTTTAAATTAAACCCTGAAGGATTGGTGATGGATGATTTAGAATTAGAATTAATCGACCATGGATTAGATGAATTAGGAGAAAGTAACGACGATAATGGAAACCCTATACTAGTTTTAAGATGTGCTTTTGCTGATTTCGGAAGCTTGCAAAAAGCTTTGGAAGAAAAAAAGTTGACTGTGATTAGTGCAGAACTAGAATGGATCCCTACCACTACTGTTCCAGTAACAGATGAGCAAGCAGAAGATATCAGTAAGTTGATTGAAAGATTAGAAGAAGACGAAGACGTGAATAAAGTCTTCCATAATATGGGATAATATGAAACTATTTGCAACGATATTATTTGCTTTTAACTTAGCTCCTTCCATAAAAGATTCAGTAGCGCCGTCTTTTAATAAATTTACCATGGGTGTTTCATTAAAAGTGCCAGAGAATTATTACACTACAAAAACTGGATTTTTTTGCAATACCGAAAGGTTCATTCAAAAGCAAACTAAGGTTGCGGTAAAGTTTAGATTAGGATCGGTTGAGCAAACACAGAGACTAGAAGGATATAGTTTATCTACTCTGCCATCATCTCATTAACCACTTTAATCACTTCTTCTGTATTGGGTTTAGAGAAATAATCTCCATCACTTGCATAGGCAGGACGATGTGCTTTTGCACTTAAAGTTCTTGCAGCAACATCTAAGTATCTATAGCCACCCTGAATCTCAATAACTTGTTGGAACATATATGCACTTGCGCCCCCAGGCACATCTTCATCAATAAATAAAATACGATTGGTTTTCTTTAAAGAAGAAACAATCATATGATTAATGTCAAATGGCAATAAGGTTTGTACATCTATAATCTCACAATCAATTCCCATTATTTGTAATCGTTCTGCTGCATCTTGTATAATTCTTAAAGTAGACCCATAAGATACCAAAGTGATATCAGCACCATCTTTTAATATTTCTGGCTTACCTAAAGGAATTGTAAACTCGGTAATATTAGAAGGCATTTTTTCTTTTAATCTGTACCCATTTAAACACTCGATTAATAAAGCTGGGTCATTGCCTCTTAATAAAGTATTATACATACCTACTGCTTGTACCATATTTCTTGGCACACATACATGCATCCCTCTTAAAGAATTGATGATCATTCCCATGGGAGATCCGCTATGGAATATTCCTTCTAATCGGTGTCCTCTGGTTCTTATAATTACTGGACTACTTTGCATACCATTGCTTCTGTAATGTAAAGTCGCAATATCATCTGTTAAAGTTTGTAGCCCATAAATTAAATAATCCAAATATTGTATCTCCGCAATAGGTCTCAATCCTCTTAAAGCCATCCCATGCGCTTGACCCATGATAGTTTGCTCACGAATACCTGTATCAAAAATCCGATCTTCCCCATGTTTTAATTGTAATCCAGCAAAACCTTGGTTCACATCTCCAATATTTCCAACATCTTCTCCAAAGGCAAATACTTTTGGATTACTTGCAAACAATTCATCAAAGAAATGATTTAATACTTCATAACCATTTACAATAGGCGCATCAGGTGCATACTGCACAGATTCCACAGAAACATTCAATGTACTCTTTGGACCTTCATTATACAAATCTTTAGCATAAAATGGGGCTTCTGTAGCGTGATAATCGTTTATAAAAGCATTGATCGAAGCTGCATTGGCATGTTGAGGGAGTGTTTCCAAAACCAAATGAACTGTTCTAAATATATCTCTTTTTAAAGGCTCTTTGTTATTGATTAAATCTGAACAAATAGATGCAATTGATGCCCATTCAGTATCACTAATATTGGTTTGAATTAACTGAATAGCTTCGTCCACTTTTTGTTTGATGGGATTAACATATTTGTCCCATGCTAATTGTTTTGCAGCTCTAACTTCTTGCTTTACCTCGGACTCTAATTGATTTAATGCTTCTTCAGTGGTTAATTCATTTAAGATTAACCACTCTTTCATTTTCTTATTACAATCCCAATCGCGCTCCCACTCTAGTCTTTCCGAAGACTTGTATCTTTCATGGCTACCACTGGTGGAATGCCCCTGAGGTTGTGTTAATTCTTGTACATGAAAAACAACTGGCGTATGTGTTGTTCGAGCATAATCAATACCCAATTCAAATTTTTCACACATAGCCGCATAATCCCAACCATTCACTTTATATATTTGAATACCGTTGGTGCCTGACTCTTTTTCAAAACCTTTCAATACTTCAGATATGGAGCCTTTGGTTGTTTGAAATTTCGTAGGAACTGAAATGCCATATCCATCATCATATACAAAAATCACCAAGGGTACTTGTAAAACACCTGCAGCATTGACTACCTCCCAAAATTGTCCCTCAGAAGTACTTGCATCTCCAATGGTGCAAAAACAAACTTCATTTCCTTGATCGCTTAATGTCTTAAACGAAGACAGTTCCTTAACATTTCTAAAACATTTTGAAGCAAATGCCAAACCCAAGCCTCTAGCCATTTGACCAGCAGTTGGAGCTATATCGGTTGAAATATTATATTGCTCAGTAAGATGATTCCATTCTCCATTTTCTAAAACAAAGCGTGTTGAAAAATGTGAATTCATGTTTTTCCCACCACAAAATGGATCATTTAAAGTATCGGCATATAATTGTGAAAAATAAGTTTCTACATTGGCAACACCTAATGCAAACATCATTGTTTGATCTCGATAATAACCACTTCTAAAATCTCCTTTTTGAAAATATTTAGCAAGGGCCACTTGAGCCACTTCTTTGCCATCTCCGAAAATACCAAACTTGGCTTTTCCAGTAAGCACTTCACGTCTTCCTAATAAACTAACCTCTCTACTTAAAAGCGCCAATCTGTAATCTGCTATTACAGAGCTACGAAATGCTTCAAAAGACAGCATATCAGCATTATTTTGGGCTTCTAAATGGGATTCCATGCAACAAAAATAAGGTGCAAAAAGCACAAAATGTCGATAAATAGATAAAATCAAATAATTAGGGTTTTTTCAATAAATTTACCCTACAAAAGCAACCCTATATTTTATGAAAAAAATCACTTTTATAGTATCATTTTTATTGATTTTGACCAGCTTACAAGCGCAATCTGACATCAAATTTGATAAGACAATACACAATTTTGGAAAGATTAAAAAAGGCATTCACAAAGCGGTTATTTTTAGCTTCACCAATACAGGTAACAAACCAGCGGTAATTGAATTTGCACAAGCAGAATGTGGATGTACTACTCCTGAATACAAACAAGATCCAGTGTTAAAAGGCCAAAAAAGCAACATTAAAATTACTTATACTGCACCTTATAGTGGTGTATTTAAGAAAAAAATTACCGTGAAATTTGCAGGCGCTAAACTTCCAACTGAATTAACCATCGAAGGTGAAGTAATATTGTAAGCGCATGATTCAGATTAGCAAGCGAGGTATGGATATGCCCTCCTCGCCCATTCGAAAGCTAGCTAGCTATGCAGAAGCTGCCAAAAAGGAAGGAGTAAAAGTGTATCATTTAAATATTGGTCAGCCAGATATTGAAACCCCTTCCATTATGATGGAGGCAGTAAGAAACGTCGATATGAAAGTGTTGGAGTATACCGATAGTGCAGGTATTTTAAGTTTCAGAAAAAAATTGGCGGCATATTATCAATCCAAAGAAATCAATGTTGATTACGAAGATATCCTAATTACCATTGGAGGTAGTGAAGGTATCTTATTTGCATTTATGGCCTGCCTAGATGCAGGTGATGAGATTATTGTACCAGAACCATTTTATGCGAACTATATTGGTTTTGCTATGGCTGCAGGTATTAAAATTATTCCCATAACCTCAACTATAGAATCAGGTTTTGCATTACCCCCGATAGATTCTTTTAAAGCCAAGATTACTTCTAAAACAAAAGGAATTTTTATTTGCAACCCAAATAACCCAACAGGTTATGTATATAGCGAAGAAGAACTATTACAGATAAGAGATTTAATTAAAGAAAAAGATTTGTACTTATTTTCTGACGAAGCATACACTGAATTTAGTTATACAGGAAAAGTAAAAAGTACTTTAACATTAGAAGGCGTTGAAGATAGAGTAATTATGATTGATACATTCTCAAAAAAATACTCTGCCTGTGGTGCAAGGATTGGCGCATTAGTCACCAAGAACAAAAAAGTGATTGAAGCGGTGATGAAATTCTCTCAAGCAAGATTGAGCCCACCTACACTTGAGCAAATTGCTGCAGAAGCTGCATTAAGTTTACCTGCTGATTATTTTGAAGCAACTAGAGAAGAATATGCCAATAGAAGAAAAACATTGATTAGTAGATTAGTGAAAATGGAAGGGGTATTTTGTCCAGCTCCAAGTGGCGCATTTTATGCAATGGCTAAATTGCCCGTTCCTGATACAGAGGTTTTTTGCCAGTGGTTATTAACGGATTTTAGAAAAGATAATTCAACGATTATGTTAGCTCCTGCCAGTGGCTTTTATACCACTCCTGGTCTGGGTAAAAACGAAATTAGACTGGCTTATGTCTTAAACGAAAAAGATATTCATTGCGCTATGGATTGTTTAGAAGAAGCCTTAAAGCATTATCCTTACCGATCAAGCTAAAACAGCTTTAACGAAATTATCAAAAAAGGAATGAACGAAGATAAGAATTACTTATGTTTAGGTATAAATTCAATTAAATATGAAAGTTAGATTTTACATTACTGCATTATTAGTGATTATTTTATTCAGTAATACCCTTACTGCACAAATACCTGTAGCCCCTAACCGTAATAGTGGAGACGGACCATATATGCAATTAATCATTAGAGGTGTAACTGTCATTAATGGCACAGGCGCACCAGCATTAGGACCAGTAGATATTGTGATTGAAAATAATAGAATTGTAAAAATGGTAGCCGTTGGTTCAGAAGGAAGTAAAATCAATGCAGCAAGAAGACCTAAGCTTGCAACAAATGGAAAAGAGATAGATGCAACTGGCATGTATGCCCTTCCAGGCTTTATTGATATGCACACGCATATTGGTGGAGTAGAGCAAGGCACTCCTGCTGAATATGTATACAAGCTTTGGATGGCACACGGTATTACCACTGTGAGAGATGTTTCTGCAGGAAATGGTTTGTCATGGGTATTAAGTGAAAAGAAAAGAAGTGCTGAAAATAAAATTATTGCGCCAAGAATATTAGCTTACACTGCATTTGGACAAGGTGCAAAAAAAGAGATCATCAGTAAGCAAGACGCCATTGATTGGGTAAACGAAAACGCAAAAAATGGCGCTGACGGAATTAAATTTTTTGGCGCAGCCCCTGAAATTATGGATGCAGCCATTAGAGAAAATAAAAGATTAGGATTAAGATCTTGTGCACACCATTCACAAACCGATGTAGCCAGATGGAATGTATTAAATTCTGCAAGAGCCGGAATGACCAGTATGGAGCATTGGTATGGTTTACCAGAAGCCATGTTTGAAAATAAAACAGTGCAAGATTTTCCATTAGATTATAACTACACCAACGAACAAAGTAGATTTGAAAATGCAGGAAAATTATGGAAACAGGCTGCAGCGCCTCATTCAGAAAAATGGAATAAGGTAATGAATGAATTACTGTCTTTGGATTTTACCTTGGATCCTACCTTTAATATTTATGAAGCTAATAGAGATTTGATGCGTGCAAGAAGAGCTGAATGGCACGATGATTATACACTGCCTTCATTATGGCGTTTTTATGAGCCAAGCAGAAACTCACATGGCTCTTATTGGTTTGAATGGGGAACAGAACAAGAAATTGAATGGAAGCATAATTATACTTTGTGGATGAGTTTCATTAATGAGTATAAGAATAGAGGCGGAAGAGTAACCGCTGGATCTGACAATGGTTTTATTTATCAAACTTATGGTTTTGGATTTATTAGAGAATTAGAACTATTAAGAGAAGCAGGATTTCATCCACTAGAAGTAATCAGATCTGCTACCTTATATGCTGCACAAGCTTTAGGAATGGATAAAGATTTAGGAACTTTAGAACAAGGTAAATTGGCTGATATCGTATTAGTAAATGAAAATCCATTAAAAAATTTACAGGTATTATATGGTACAGGAGCAATTCGATTAGACGAGAGTGGTAAAACAAAAAGAGTAGGTGGTGTACAATATACTATTAAAGATGGTATTGTGTATGATGCAAAACAATTATTAAAAGATGTGAAAAAGATGGTTGATAAAGCAAAAGCAGACGAGCATTTTATTTTGAAACAACCAGGAATTGAATAATCAAGAATGGATTTATGAAAATCAAACTAATTAAAAATAGATCAGATATTGGTGCAGGAACAAGAGGTTCAGATATGGGAATTGATGCGCTTGAAATTGCTGCTATCAATTCTGGTAATGACTATTTTAATAGACATGCTTATGAAGATGTGGAGACACACAATGAAACGATCTATCAAAAAAATACCAATAATTTTGCTAAAAGAATTGAGCATGTAGTACAACAGTGCGAAAGAGTTGCTAAAGCAGTGAGTAGCAATTTAATTGTTGGCAACTACCCTATTGTTTTATCTGGAGATCATAGTTCTGCTTTAGGTACGATTAGTGGTTTAAAGTCTGCCAATCCTCAAGCAAGAATAGGCGTTATCTGGCTAGATGCCCATACAGATATTCATTCTCCATTCACTTCCCCTTCTGGGAATATTCATGGGATGCCTTTGGCTGCTGCATTAGGATTGGATAATTTACAGTATCAAATTAATCAACCAGACGAAGCAACTTTACTGCAGTGGTATAAAATGAAAAACATTGGTATTGATGGCCCTAAAATACTTCCGCAAGACTTAATTTACTTTGGCATTCGAGATTATGAAGAAGCTGAAGAAAAAGTAATCAATGAGCAACATATTAAATTCTTTAAAGTAGAAGAGCTTCGATTTAAAGGTTTGGAAAATTGTGTCCAAGAAGCCATTCAATTACTCTCCAATTGTGATTTAATTTATATAAGTTTTGATGTTGATTCGATGGATTGTGATAGAATTTCTTATGGAACAGGCACACCTGTTCCTGCGGGTTTTAATCCAGAAGAAGTGATTCAAATTATCCATTTGTTTCAAGCAACTGGTAAAGTAAAATGTATTGAGCTTACGGAAATTAATCCGCTATTGGATAACAAAGGAAATAAAATGGCAGAAACTGCTTTTGAAGTATTAGATAAGGTATCTAATACTATTTAAGTGCCCCCATTCCTCCATCCACTGATAAAATTTGTCCAGTAATCCAACTTGTTTTAGGACTCAAAAGAAAAGCTGCCATTGCAGATACATCTTCTGGCTTACCCACTCTTTTTAATGGGTGTCTTTCTGCGTTCGCCTCCATTTTTTGATCTGAATTTAATAAACCAGCTGCTAATGGCGTGTTGGTTAAGGAAGGAGCAATAGCATTGACTCTAATTTTAGGTGCTAATTCTGCTGCCAATGATTTGGTTAAACCCTCAATAGCACCCTTAGATGCAGAAACCAATGAGTGAAAATTTAGTCCCAATTGTACAGCTACCGTTGAAAATAAAACAATAGATGCTTGTTCAGCATTTTTTAAAGCAGGCAAAGCCCCCTGAATTACTTTAATAGCACCCACTACTTGTAAATGATAATCGACAATAAAGTCTGCCGGTTGTATTCTTGCAAAAGGTTTTAACTGGATAGCACCAGGACAAAACGCAATACCATCTAATTTTTCAGGTAAGAAAGATAAATTAAGCGTTTCATCCAATACATTTAATGGATAATAACTCAAATTGGAAAAAGACGATGTAACTGGATGGGTGTTATATGTGGCAAATACCTGATGCCCTTCCTCTACTAATTGAGCCACTAATGCACTTCCTATACCAGAAGACCCCCCTATAATTAAATAATTTGCCATAATACTTGTTTTCAGGTATAACAAATACAAGAGCAAAATGTTTAAAGTACAATAACTTAAATATCCTCCAATTGGGAATCTCTTTGTTTTTTCAATTTCTTAAAGTAAGAAGGTGTCAAGCCTGTAATTTTTTTGAATTGAGCAGAAAAATGCGCGGCACTACTATAGTTAAGTGAATATGCAATATCAGTAAGACTCATTTCATTATACATGATCAACTCTTTCGCTTTCTCAATCTTATGCAAAATTACAAACTCTTGAATAGTGGTACCCTTAATTTCTGTAAATAAATTGGACAAATAAGTGTAGTCGTAATGTAGTTTTTCACTCAAATAATCAGAAAAATTCATTTTTGGAAATTCATCAGAATAATGAACCATTTCAATCACCACATTCTTTATTTTTTCGATTAAAATACTTCTTTTATCATCTATAACTTCTAAACCAGACTTCAATAATTTAGCTTTGAACTTTTCTAAAACAGATAGGTCTAATTTTTCATTAGTTTCAATAAATCCTAAATCAACAGATCCGTATGGAATATTTAATTCTTCTGCAGCAGCCTTTACAACCATCTTGCATCTAAGGCTGACCATATATTTTATGTATATTTTCAAGATAGATAATTAATCTTCGTATCCACTCTTAATGACTGTAGCAATCATTTTAAATTGTTCATTAGCATTAAAGTGATGTAGAGAATGTGCAGGAATAATCATTCCTTCACCCAAGCTCAGTGTGAACACTTTGTCATTAATGGTAATTTCTGCTTTTCCATCTATAATTTGTACAAATGTATCATATGGAGATAATTTTTCTGGTAGTTCTTCTCCTGCATCCACTGAAGATAAAGTAACATTACCAGTAATTCTTTTCATAATTGTTCTACTCACCACAGAATTGGGCATATACTGAATTACTTGAACAATGATGTGTTTTTTGAGTTTCTCTAATTCTGCGTCATTTTGATTTTTCATTCTGCTATTTGAAATTATTTCTCTAATAATTTGAATTAGATTGAAATTAGATGAAATATTCTGTATTTTCTATTTAATTATTTTATAATTTAATTAATAATTATTGAAACTCTGTAACAATAATGACTCCATGAAAACCTGCAGCTCCAATTGCACCTGTTCCAACATTTACTGCCGCTGCTCCAGAAGCTCCCGCACCAAAACCTGTTGCGGCAACACCTGCTCTTGAAGAACCATCAATTACAGCTGGTGCAACCCCGCCGTCACCAAAATATGAATTGGCCCCTGCTCCAGCTACTGAGATTACACTTCCACTAAACCCAGTTCCCCCAGCATGACCTGGGACCATAAAACTTCCTCCAACACCTGCAATCCCACCTGCACCACCATAACTTACTGTTCCATTTGCTAATGCAGATCCTGCTGCACCGCCTGATCCACCTGGTGCCGTAATTGCTCCTGCATTAAAACTTGTTTCACTGCCATTTCCCCCGGCAACACCTATCGCACTAGCAGTTCCACCTGCACCAATAATGAAAGTGTATGAAGAGGCAGGATTGATAATTAAAGCTCTAGTGTAAGCGCCACTTCCACCACCTCCACTCACTGTACCATTATTATTACCTGAAGCTGCTGCAATTGCGCCACTTCCACCTCCACCTCCTACTAATTCAATGATAATCGCTTTTACTCCATCAGGTCTAATATAAGTGCCGGTGGTATTTAATACTTGTATACTGGCTGGTCCAGGTTGCGCCCAAATGGGCGTTCCAGCTCCTGCACTTTGCAAATACTGTCCGCTTGTTCCAACTGCACTCATTGCATAAGATGTTCCGTTACCATAAACAACCGCACCAGCGCTGGGTACTGCATTTGTGTTTGTTCCACCATGTGCAATATTTATTGTTGTTGCACTCCATGTTCCAGTTATAATTGTTCCGACACTTGTTAAACTAGATCCAGTAACAGTTGCGTTTAAAGTTGTACCTGACAATGTTCCCGCATCCGCAATAGCAGTAATTGATATATCTGTACTACCATCAAATGCAACTCCATTGATATTTTTGGTTGCAGCTAATTTTGTTGCAGTTGCAGCATTGCCTGTTGTAGATTGATTCCATGTGGGAATGGTTCCTGATAATGTTCCAGCAGAAGTTGCATAAGTTGCAGTTGCAGCATTACCTGTTGTAGATTGGTTCCATGTGGGAATGGTTCCTGACAATGTTCCAGCAGAAGTTGCATAAGTTGCAGTTG
>CANHUW010000010.1 GCA_947463975.1 Bacteroidota bacterium | reverse complement strand
TCAGTTCAAGTTTGAATTAAAATCTAAGGATTGGTTTATTAGAGCTTATACAACTTTAGAGAATTCAGGTAACTCATTTAACTCAACTATCGCTTCTCGTTATTTTAACGAAGCATGGAAAGCAAGTACTACTTGGTTCCCAACTTATGCTGGCGCATTCACGGCTGCTAGAGACGCAGGTTTGGATAATTTAGCTGCACATGCTGCTGCTAGAACAAAAGCTGACGATACCCGTCCAACAACTAATATTACGCAGGATCCAAGATGGAAATCAATTGTGAGTACCCCTATTTCTAAAGGAGGTGCATTGTTCTTAGACAGAACAGCATTATATGTAATAGAAGGTCAATATAATTTAACTGAGAAATTAGGATTAGACAAATACAATGCAGATTTGATTATGGGCGCTAGTCATAGAGAGTATTGGTTGGATTCAAAAGGAACTTTATTTGCAGATACTGCTGGCAAAATCTCTATCATGGAAAATGGTGCTTATGCTCAATTGTCTAAGCGTTTCTTAGATGATTTTGTTAAGTTTTCAGTTTCTGGAAGATACGATAAGAACCAAAATTTTGAAGGTCGTTTCACACCAAGATTCACCATGGTATTGAAATTGGCTGAAGATCAAAATTTACGTTTCTCTTATCAAACAGCTTACCGTTTCCCAACTACACAAAACCAATGGATCAATTTGACCATTGGAGGTGGAACAAGATTAATGGGAGGTTTAAGAGAACTAAGAACATTTAATGGATTTAATACAAACCCTGTTTATACTCCAGCTAGTGTTCAAGCATTTGGTGCTTCTGTATTGGCAGGTGCTCCAAATACAAAATTATTAAAAGAACAATTTTTTGGAGAATTCAAGCCTGAGTCTTTAAGTACCTTTGAGATGGGTTACAAATCTTTAATTGCAAAGAAATTATTGATAGATGTATATGCTTACACAGGAAATTATAAAAATTTCATCACAAGTGTAATTGGACTTCAATCTAGAACAGCTCAACAATCTGTATTCGATTTATTAGATCCAAACAAGCGTACAGCATACAGTATTTCAACGAATGCGGACGCAAATGTTGCTTCATCAGGTTGGGGTGTATCTTTAGATTATTTATTACCTCGTAATTTCTCTGTAAATGCTAGCGTTTCTTCAGATGAAATAGGTAATCTCCCAGGCGGATTTGTTTCTTACTTCAACACTCCAAAAATGAGAGTGAACGCAGGTTTGAACAATAGCGGCTTCTTATTGAAAAACAGATTAGGTTTTGGTGCTAGCTTTCACTATCAAGACGGATTCGTATATGAAGGTACATTTGGCGTAGGCAATGTTTCTTCATTCAATACAATTGATGCAGTATTGACTTATAAAGTACCAAACATCAAATCTATGTTCAAATTAGGTGGTACAAATATTATGAACCATTATTACAGAACTGCGTTTGGTAATCCAGCAATTGGTGGATTATACTATGTAAGCTTTGCATATAATATATTGTAAGATATCTAGGATGGGTTAGTCCCAACTATCTTACCAATCCCTTCCCGATTTTCGGGAAGGGATTTTTTTTGCCCCTAACTGGGCTTTTTTCTTCTATAAAATACTATTTTTGCTACTCAAAATAAAACTGGAATACCCATGCGATCTATAGCCTTTAGAGAAGCCCTTCGTGAAGCCATGAATGAAGAAATGAGAAGAGACGAGCGCGTGCTTTTGATGGGAGAAGAAGTAGCTGAATACAATGGTGCTTACAAGGTGAGCCAAGGAATGTTAGCTGAGTTTGGTCCAAAAAGAATCATTGATACCCCTATTTCAGAATTAGGTTTCGCAGCAGTTGCTGTTGGTGCGGCTCAAAATGGTTTAAGACCTATTGTTGAGTTTATGACATGGAATTTTGCGGTTTTGCCCTTAGATCAGATTTTAAATACGGCTAGTAAAATGTTGGCAATGAGTGGCGGTCAAATTGGATGTCCCATTGTAATGAGAGGCCCCAATGGAAGTGCTGGTCAATTAGGTGCACAGCACTCAACTGCCTTTGAAAGTTTTTTAGCGAATATTCCTGGCTTGAAAGTAGTTTCCCCATCAAATGGTTATGATGCAAAAGGTTTATTGAAACAAGCTATTCGTTACGAAGAAGATCCTGTAATGTTTTTAGAAAGCGAGGTTATGTATGGTGACAAGTCTGATGTACCAGATGAAGAATATTATATCCCATTAGGGAAGGCAGATATTAAAAAACATGGCACTGATGTTACCATTGTTTCTTTTAATAAAATGATGAAAGTAGCACTAGGTGCTGCAGCTGAATTAGAGAAAGAAGGGATTAGTGCCGAAGTAATAGATTTAAGAACCATCAGACCTCTGGATTGGGAAACCATTTTAGAAAGTGTAAAGAAAACAAATCGTTTGGTAATTGTTGAAGAACAATGGCCATTTGCATCTGTATCCTCTGAAATTACGTATAGAATTCAAAAAGAAGGCTTTGATTATCTAGATGCACCCATCAGAAGAATTTGTAGTGCGGATGCACCAATGCACTATGCGCCTAACTTAACTGCATTAGCAATTCCAGATGTAACAAGAACAGTCAAGTTAGTCAAGGAAGTAGTAGGCAGATAATCCTTGATTTTAGCCTTTTAAGGATAAGATGACATAATTAACTATCTTTTATACAAATATCCCTTACAAAGGGATATTTTTGGTATAACATATTAATCAAAGCTTTATGGGAATGATCTTGTTTATTTTATTTTGGGTAGGATGGCATATTGGCATTTACGCCATGTTAAAAAAAGCAGGAGTGCCTGCTAACAAAGCCATTATTCCTATTTATAATACTTGGGAATTAGTTAAACTATGTGGTATTCCTAAATTCTGGTTTTGGATTCAGTTAATACCTGTATTAGGACAATTTGTTAGTTTATGGATGAGTATCATTTTCGTGATGCATTTTAAAAGAGTTAGTTTATTGGATCATACCTTAACGGTGGTAGTTCCATTTATTTATCTGCCTTACTTGGGATTCTCAGACAAGGGTGTCTGGCATGGTGAAAAAGCATTAGCACATTATCATAAGTCAGGTGCTAGAGAATGGATTGATGCTGCGGTTTTTGCAGTAGTGGCTGCAACATTAATTAGAACTTTTATTTTTGAAGCATATGTAATTCCATCTGAAAGTATGGAAAAGACATTATTAGTGAATGATTTTTTATTTGTAGACAAGATCACTTACGGTGCAAGAATTCCTCAAACTCCATTGTCTTTTCCTTTTGTGCATAATACCATGCCAGGATCGATCACTACTCCTTCTTATACTAAATTAATCCAGTTAGATTATCAGAGACTTCCAGCCATCAGGAAGATCAAAAGAAATGACATTGTAGTGTTTAATTTTCCAGCAGGGGATACCATTATCAATTTGCCAGAGTTTGGTAGTAAAATACCTTATTATGATGTGTTAAGAAGTGCTCAGTTCAATGGCGATAGAGAAAAGTTGCAAGCAGATTATCCGATATTGGTACATCCAATGGATAAGACAGATAATTATATCAAAAGATGTGTAGCGATTCCTGGAGATTTGTTAGAAATCAAAAATGGGGTATTGTGGATCAATCAAGCACCTGCAGTAGTCACTTCGGCTGCACAAAATGAATACATCGTAATAACCAACGGTCAAAATTTTACAGAAGAATTTATCAATGATAGTTTAGGAATAAGTACTACTGAAGAATCTGCTGATTTTAATTTAGTAGAAGGTGCTACCAATACCTATAGAATTAATATGACTGCATCCGCTGCAGAAAGTGTTAGAAGATTGCCTCAAGTTATTTCCGTTCAATTATTTGTGGATCAAAATATTGGCTATACATTTCCTAATGATGTAGTTCATGCCCCATGGACGATTGATAATTATGGTCCTGTTCGAATTCCCCAAAAAGGTGATCAGGTAGCACTCAATGATGCCACTATTGAAATATATCGTAGATTGATTACAGCATATGAGAACAATACTTTAGAAAAAGTAAATGGACAATATATGATCAATGGGAAAGTGGCGAATTCATATACTGTGCAACAAGATTATTATTGGATGATGGGAGACAATCGTCATAGAAGTCAGGACAGTAGATTTTGGGGATTTGTTCCAGAAACACATATCGTTGGGAAAGCTGGTATGATTTGGTTTAGTTACGACAAGTCCATTCGATGGAATAGATTATTTAATTTAATTCGATAAGATGCTTAAAAAATTTGAATTTGAATATGAGTCTTTCAATAATGCAAGTGCTTTAGCTAAGGAGGATATTGAATTGCTGGAAGCTGCGAGAAAAGCCACTACAACAGCTTTTGCTCCATATTCCAATTTTAAAGTGGGGGCAGCTGCAAGATTAAACACCGGCGAGATCATCATTGGTTCAAATCAAGAAAGTGCGAGTTATCCAGTAGGTATATGTGCTGAGCGTACTCTTTTAAATAGCATTGGAAGTCAATTCAGTCAAGCAACTATTATTTCTTTGGCAGTTAGTTACGATGCAGTGGGTAAGCCTTCTATTGAACCATTGTCGCCTTGTGGCATGTGTAGACAATCTATCTTGGATTTCGAGAATAGATATCAGGCACCCATTAGGGTTATTTTAGGAGGCTTAGAAGGGGAAGTGATGGTATTTAAATCAGCGTCTGATTTGTTACCCTTTGGATTTAACGGATCTATTTTAAAGGGTTTAAAATAAGGTCTGAACGCCTAAGGCTAATTTAAACTCATGTTGTAGAAGCCATTTTTTTCTAAATTTTCCCCAAGCATATCCCACTAAAGATTGATCAGCACCAATAATCCTATGGCAGGGTATTAGAATCGCGATTTTATTTTTTCCATTCGCCGCCGCTGCCGCCCTTACACATTTCGGGTCACCTAATTTTTTAGCTAATTCGCCGTAACTCAATGTTTTACCAAAAGGCACTTCATACAATTCTTTCCAGACTTTTTGTTGAAATGCTGTTCCTTCCTGGTGAATGGGAACGGTAAATGAGGTTCTCTGACCACTGAAATATTCAATCAATTCATCAATGCATTGTTGGATGACAGGTGAGGCTTCAGTGAATTCCAGGTTGATGTTATTTGGCGCTTCTTCAAATGTTATACTAGATATACTTAATTCATTTGCTTGAATAAGTATTGCGCCAATTGGACTATGATATATTTGTGAATTGATCAATCTTAATCATCTAATAAATTAGCTAAATCATTCAAGTCTTTTTGTTTGTATTGCAAGGTTGGGCTACTGAAGCATTTAGAGAATTCTTGAAATAATTTTTTGATAATTCTTTGATTGCTTAAGGGTCTGTAATAAGTATTTTTTGGTTCTATATTCGAACGCTGAAAATATTGGTCAAGGTCTTTTTGAGAAAATGCATTCCCAGTGGTTCCTTCAATATAGAATTGAATAAATTCTTGAGGATTGGGAACAATGGCATCTGGGTCCCAATCCATTGTATAAAATGCAATAATACATTGCTTAGGTATATTGATAAAATCTGCTAAAATATCTAATTGCTGACATAATTCAGCGTATAAAATTGCATTAGAAAAAGCATTTCCATTTTTGGATAATAAAGGTGCAGCAATTAAAAAAGCTTCAGGCTTTTCATAATTCACTTCTGCTCCTTTTATTTGGTAATAACTAAATAAAATATTTCTAAGTACATTGGCTTGTTCTAGTGGAGTCAAATAATTATTCAATTCTAACCAGATGTTTCGTCTAATTTTTTCTAATTGATTTCTAAGGTTATCCAAATTCATGTCGGGATAATGAAATCTGGTTACCAGTAATGCCCCTTCAAATAGGGAGGGTTCTTCTTTTGATTTCCATGCAATAATGGCTTCTTTTAGATCTTGCAATCTCAATTTGTAAATCATCATTTCTATTCGATCCAAACTCACTTCGTCTAAAGTGGATTCCCATAAATGTTCTAAATCTGGAATAATAGGGCTGCCGTAATGTAAAATTCTATTGGAAATGGTAGAATAAACTTCTTCATCAGGATCATCGATTAACTTAAATAAAGCTTGTATTTCTTCGGCAGTCTTTTGCATATTCAAATCAACACAAAAAATACCATATATACATTGTTTATTTATCCCTACCTGTGGATATATTTAACAATAGTTTACATAATAAAATGAATAACTATTCGTTCAGCCAAATTATTGACCATTTAGTCACCAAAAATGTTGGTTATTGGTTATATTTGAATATTATCTATATCACATGCAAAATCAAGTGTTCGCTACTCCAAAATTTCCTTCTAGTACAAAATCATTGCACGCCGAATTAAAGCGACGCGTTAATGAATACTTAGAACAAAATCAAATTAAAGCTACGGGTAACTTTAAGTTATTTTCTAAGGCTATTTTGTTGATCAGCTTATTGGTTGTTACCTATATCCATTTAGTATTTTACACGCCAAGTACTCTTTTTGCTGTTCTGGAATGTATTGTTTTTGGAGGTTTGATTGCTGCCATTGGATTTAATGTAATGCATGACGGCAGTCATGGAAGTTTTAGCAAATATGCCTGGTTAAACAATCTGGCATCATCCTCTATCAGTGTATTAGGAGCGAGTCGTTTTATGTGGGGTATGAAACATGTAACCATTCATCATACCTACACCAATATTGATGGAGTGGATGATGATATAGAAGTGGGGGTGTTTATGAGAATGGCACCTACACAAAAGTATTACTCAATGCATCGATTCCAACATATCTATTTCTGGTTTTTATACATGTTATTGTACATATTCTGGATTTTCTTTGCTGATTACAAAAAGTACTTCTCTAAGAAAATTGGTAATATCAGTTTCAAAAGCATGACATGGGCAGAACATGTAGAGTTCTGGTCGGTAAAAGCATACCATGTTGTTGCTTTTGTTGTGTTGCCCATATATATGGTGGGCTGGGTAAGTTGGTTGGTAGGTTTCTTGATTGCTACGATGTTTGCAGGTTTTGTATTGAGTATTGTATTTCAATTGGCACATACGGTGGAAGACACAGAATTTCCTATAGCTATTCAGCCTGATAATAAAATGCCAGATGAGTTTGCTGCACATCAAATTCAAACCACCGCAAATTTTGCTACTAAGAATAAATTGGTTAGCTGGTTAGTAGGAGGGTTGAACTTCCAAATTGAGCACCATCTGTTTCCTAAGATTTCTCATGTTCATTATCCAGCAATTAGTAAGATCGTGAAACAGGCTTGTGAAGATTTCAAATTAAATTATATCGAATACCCAACAGTATTGAGTGCCATTAAAGCGCATTTTAACTTTGTAAAACAAATGAGCAAGCCTTCAGTTGCTTAAAATAATTAGATTTTTATAAAAAAAGGATATCAATAATTTGATATCCTTTTTTAGTATTGCGGTTAGGCTTTCTTCTTGCGGGCGGTTTTACGAGGAGGGTTTTTCTTTAATTCCTCAATAATCTCTTTTACTTCCTCGATAGTTAAGGTTTCTACTTTTTCTTGCTGTTCTTTGGTGAGCTTGAAATTACGTAAGCCTTGTTTGATATAAGGTCCATAAGGGCCTCTTAATAATTGTATTTTCTCTTTTTCAAAAACTTTAATAGTGCGCTCGTCTTTTGCTTTGCGTTTTTCAGCGATCATAGGAGCTAATTCATCTAACATCACCGTATAAGGGTCCATTTCCTTGTTCAAAGAGTAGAACTTCTTGTCATGGGCAGCATAAGGGCCAAAGCGGCCAATATTGACTGTCACTTCTGAACCTTCAAACTCGCCAAGGGTTCTTGGCAACTTGAATAATTCCATGGCTTCATCAAAACTGATAGTTTCAATACTTTGAGAAGCCTTTAGTTTAGCAAATTTTGGTTTTTCTTCATCATCTTGATGGCCAATTTGAACCATTGGGCCATATCTGCCCATTCTAGCGATTACATTTTTGCCCGTTACTGGATCTGTTCCCAATTCTCTTTCTCCCTTAGCTCTTTCTGCAGTTTCTAAAGTATGATCTATGGTTTCATGGAATGGCTTATAAAAGTCTTCCAACATTTTACTATACTTTAACTTGCCAGCAGCTATTTCGTCAAACTCACCTTCGATTTTTGCAGTAAAGCCAAAGTCCATTACTTTTTCAAAGTGTAGCTTTAAAAAGTCTGTCACAACCAATCCTAAATCTGTTGGAGATAATTTATTTTTTTCAGCACCCGTAATCTCAGAACTTATTTCTGTTTTGATTTCGTCTTTATTATTTAGCTTAAGAATTTGATAGTTTCTTTTGATACCTTCTTTCTCTCTCTTTTCTACATAATTACGCTTCATAATGGTGGTAATAGTTGGAGCGTAGGTAGATGGTCGGCCAATACCTAATTCTTCTAATTTCTTAACCAAACTTGCTTCTGTATATCTTGAAGCAGGACGGCTAAATCTCTCTAGGCCAGTCATGTCCACAAAATCAAGCACTTGGCCTTTTGTCAATGGAGGTAATAATGCTTCACCATCAGATTCAGCATTTTCTTCGTCGATGTCATCATCGTCTTTACCTTCTAAATATACTTTTAAGAAACCATCAAATTTCATCACTTCTCCACTTGCTGTTAGGGTTTCTTTATTGGTTGAAATTTCAATTTTTGCAGTTGTTTTTTCAAACTGCGCATCGCTCATTTGTGAAGCAATAGTTCGCTTCCAAATTAATTCATACAATCTATTAGTGTCTGCATCATCCACCTTGCTTTCGTTCATGTAAGTAGGTCGAATGGCTTCGTGTGCTTCTTGCGCACTCTCGTTTTTGTTTTTGAATTTTCTAGGTTGATAATATTTATCACCAAAGCTTGATTCAATTTCTTTTTTAATAGCATCAACAGCGGTTTCACTTAAGCTAATACTATCCGTTCTCATGTATGTAATTTTACCACTCTCGTATAATTTTTGAGCAATTAACATGGTTTTACTTACGCTGTATCCTAATTTTCTAGATGCTTCCTGTTGTAATGTAGAAGTTGTAAAAGGTGCTGATGGCGTGCGTTTGCCATCTTTTACAGCAATATCTTTTACAGTATATTTTGCAGACTTGCATGAATTTAAAAATGCTTCTGCAGCTCCAGCAGTACTTAATTTCTGAGGGCCTTCTGCCTTGAACTTAACTTTCTTCTTATTAATATCTAATGCAGAAAATATAGCGGATATTTTAAATACACTTTCAGGAATAAATTGATTGATCTCTCTTTCTCTTTCTGCAATTAATCTTACTGCAACACTTTGCACTCTACCAGCACTCAAGCTTTTTTGCATACCAATCTTTCTCCATAAAACCGGGCTTAATTCAAAACCCACAATTCTATCTAATATTCTTCTAGCTTGTTGGGCATCCACCAAATCCATATTAATCAATCTTGGATTGGCTACTGCTTTTTTAATAGCTGGAGCAGTGATTTCATGAAACACAATTCGCTTGGTTTTTTTTGGATCTAAACCCAAGACTTCCGCTAAATGCCAACTGATACTTTCTCCTTCACGGTCCTCATCCGATGCTAACCAAACTTCCTTCGCCTTCTTTGTCATGGACTTTAATTCCTTCACCACTTTTTCCTTCTCAGCTGGGACAGTATATCTTGGCAAAAACTTATTTTTCATGTCGATGCCCATATCGCTTTTCTCCAAATCACGAATATGACCATAACAACTTCTTACCTCAAATTCTTCCCCTAAAATCTTCTCGATGGTCTTTGCTTTTGCAGGAGACTCCACTATTAATAAGTTCTTTGACATGGGTGCAATATTATAGTATTCAATCAAAAAATAAAAATGATGCCCGCCTAAGAGGCTAAAAATGAGATAATTTTGTCAATTACCGCCTGGGTTTTATATATTTTATTATGACCTAAATCATTGGTAATCAAGAAGGTAGTATTTTCAGGCGCTTTATTTTTAAAATTTTCCAAATCTTTGAATGGGCAAACTGGATCATCTTGGTCATGTACCCATAGTACTTTTCCTTTAAAATGTGTAATCGCTCTGTCAGCTTCAAAATAGCTAATATGCTTACCAGCTTTAGCTTCTACTAGTTCGTAATAGGCCTTTTTAAGTGCTGGAGAAAACCTCATTAAGTGAAAAAAGCCTTCAAAAGTGGTTGTGGTTTTAGTAGCAGGGGCAATTAAAACAAATTTATGGGTCTCGGGAGCTTCGATGGTCTCTGCAATCATTGAAAGGGTTAGGCCACCTAGGGAATGCCCAATAAAATGGTCAATAGGGCCGAATGTATTCATTATTGCATGAAGAGCGTCTTTATAAATGACAACATTGATATACTTTCCCTCACTTCTGCCATGTCCTGGAGCGTCAAATCCAATTACCCTAAAACCTTTTTTTAACAAGGGTTGGATATACTGTTCAAATTTGTAAAAAAAACTGGCATAGCCATGTGCAATCAAAACTGTTTTACCATTGGAATGAGTTGGTTGCCATTCAAAACCTTTGATTTCAATACCATCTTCCAAAGTCAAGCTAATTTTTTGTCCTTGGTGAAATACGGCAGGAGCTTTGGTCTTTCTGTATTTTGGGTAAGGGGTGCAAAATAAATCAAAAGCAATTTCAGCAGCTTTTTGGGGAGATAAGATGGCTAATGTTTTAAATTTAGTTCTTAAATACTTTAAATACAATCTCTCTGAAAAGCCTTGCTTTGCCATTTTCCCAATTTTGGTGCAAAGATAGGTTCAGATATAGTCTATTCAGAGTTTTTTTGTATTTCGCAAGAAAAAATGCGTTAAGAGTAATAGCATTCAATCAGATAGGGCTAAATTCGCACAAAATTTCAGTTTTATATTATGTACTCAATTAAAGTAAATTTCGAGCAAAAAGGGTTAACACCTATAACTTTAGAGCAGATCGAGCCTGATCAAAGTTTATTGGAAGTGATGTTAGACAATGACATTGAATTACACCATAATTGTGGTGCTGTTTGTGCTTGTAGTACTTGTCATTTATATGTGAACAAAGGCATGGAACATTTAGCTGAGTTATCTGATAAAGAAGAAGACTTTATTGATAGAGCAGTAAGTCCGAGAATTGAATCTAGATTAGGATGTCAATGCGAATTACAAACTGGTAGTGGCGAAATAGAAATTACTATACCAGATCAAACGCAATTTTTAGGAGAATAATAAAAGCAATAATTATGAGTCAATTTGAACCACCCATTCATTGGAATGATCACGAAGATATCGCACAAAAATTATATGAAAAGTTTGGAGATGAGTTTACTGAATCTAAAATATACAGAGTTAGATTCACTGACTTATTGGAATGGGTATTGAGTTTGCCACATTTTGAGGGAAAAAAAGAAGAGTCCAATGAAGGGCATTTAGAGATGATCCAAAGTGCTTGGGTGTATGAATGGAGAGATAATCAGAAATAGATTCATTTTAAACAAATCTTTTAATTGTGTTAACAGCTTTTAAAAATATTCAATGTTTTGTCTTTGACGTAGATGGTGTCCTGACCAACGGTACATTGTTGGTGATGCCAGGTGGATTGATGGCAAGAACAATGAATATTAAAGATGGTTATGCAATTCAATTAGCCATCAAAAAAGGGTACAAGATTTGGGTGATCTCAGGGGGGCATTCAGAGGAAGTAAAAGAGCGATTGAATAAATTGGGAGTAGAGGAAGTATACATGAAAGTTTCTGATAAAGCGGAATTATTAAAAGAGTTGGCTATTTTGAATAAGGTTGAACTAGCGCATATTTTGTACATGGGTGATGATATGCCCGATTATGAAGCCATGAAATTAGTGGGTATTGCTTCCTGTCCTTCGGATGCAGTGAATGAGATTAAATCTATTTCACACTACAAAGCAATTGCAAAAGGGGGTGAGGGTTGTGCAAGAGAAGTTATTGAAAAGACATTAAAGCAAAATGATCACTGGGATTTAGTGGATCATATAAGAGCTACTTAATTTTAAATCATCCATTTTGAAAGTACTTGTATATTTTCTGAAATTAGTTAGATGGCCTAATTTGCTTTTTATAGTACTAGCTGAATTATTGTTTCATTTTTGCATATACAAGCCCTTATTCCCACAAGTAGGTAACTCAGCAGATGCTTCTTTTTATATTATTCTGCTTACTTATGTATTTATTGCCGCTGCCGGGTATATTATCAATGATTATTTTGATGTAAACATTGACCAGGTCAACAAGCCAAGAAAAGTTGTTGTGGGGGAGCATATTAGTAGAAGATGGGTGATTTTCTGGCATATGATATTTAGTTTAGTAGGCATTTATTTATCTACCATTGCATTTTCATTTACAGAATATTGGCATATTCATTTGGCCAATTTAGCCACCATTTTATTTTTATGGTTTTATTCAACCAATTTTAAAAAAGACTTTTTAGTAGGTAATGTAGTGATTGCTGTATTGACTGCTTGGTCTATTGCAGTGGTTTATTTCTCTAAATTCACTATTTCAGAATTATTACATCCCGAAGTGCAATCTATTGCACATTTAAGATTTTTTAAATTAATGTTATTGTATGCTGCTTTCGCATTTATTCTAACATTGGTTAGAGAAGCATTAAAGGATATGGAAGATATTGAAGGAGACGAGAAGTTTGGATGTAAAACCTTGCCCATTGTATGGGGTTTGATGCCTACTAAAGTATATGTGGCCGTTTGGTTAATGGTAGTAGTGATTACATTAGCGATCATTCAATTGTACGTATTGCCTTTTGGTTGGTGGCCAAGTGTATTGTATTGTTTGGTGTTCATATTGGCGCCTTTAGTATGGGTTTTAATTAAGTTGCCAAAGTCATTTACTAGTCAAGATTTTACTGCTTTAAGTTTTTGGATTAAAGTAGCTATGTTGGCTGGTATTTTGTCCATGTCATTTTTCTACTTTTTATTTTAGTATACATGAGTGCCATTATTTTAGCTTCCCAATCACCTAGAAGAAAAATGTTATTGGAGTGGGCAGAGATTCCTTTTGAAGTGGTAGTGGCTGATATAGAGGAGACCTATCCATCCAATTTATCTAAACAAATGGTTCCAGCATTTATTGCTGCAAATAAAGCATTGGCCATTAAAGAAAAGGTAAAGCAATTAGATACTTGTATTATTGCAGCAGATACAATCGTTTTATGGAATAATGAAATTTTAGGCAAGCCTATTGATGCTGCAGATGCTATAAAAAGTTTGGAGAAGTTATCTGGCCAATTACACGAAGTCATTACAGGAGTAGCTATATATTATAAAGGCGAAATGCATCAGTTTAGTCAAACTACTCAAGTGAAATTTCATGACTTAACCAAAGACCAGATTCAATTTTATGTAGATCAATATAAGCCTTTTGATAAAGCAGGAGCGTATGCTATCCAGGAATGGATTGGTGTAATAGGTATAGAATCTATACAAGGAGATTTTTACAATGTAATGGGATTACCTGTAAGTACGCTTGTTCAAAAACTACAAGCACTTGGGGTGGTTTAGTTTATAGCCACTTAAATTGAATATCCAATTCCACATCTGGATGTAAACTTCTTTCCACTGGACAAGTTCTTCCAACGCGCTCTAAAATTTCTATGGTTTTTTCGTCTAAGTTTAATGCAGGTAAAGTTGCATGTACGATGATCTTACCAATTCTTCTTGGATCTGAAACCATTATTTTAGTCACTTCCACCTTAGCTCCATCTAACTGAATGTTCATGCTTTCTGCCTTAATACCCATCGTGGTAATTAAACAAGCGCCTAGTCCAGTAGCAATTAAATCTGTAGGAGAAAAACGTTCGCCTTTACCTTTGTTATCAGTAGGAGCATCTGTTTCAAAAACGCTACCACTTTGTAAGTGTAAACAAGTGGTTCTTAAGTTAGATTCGTAGGTTACTGTAGCAGTCATGTTGGAATGATTTTGATGTACGATTTATGCAAATTTACGATTTTATTCCCCTTAAGTCACCTATTTTTGCAGTGTTAATTGAGAAGCATATATGCAAGAATTACCTGTAGTACCCAAAGAACAAGATACTAGAATAAAGAAGCCAGATTGGTTAAGAGTAAAATTACCCATAGGCGAAAGTTACAAGCATGTTAGAGGTTTAGTGGATACGCATAAGTTACATACGATTTGTGAAAGTGGTAATTGCCCTAATATGGGCGAATGTTGGGGAGAGGGTACCGCTACATTTATGATTCTAGGTAATATATGTACAAGAAGTTGTCAGTTTTGTGCAGTAGCAACTGGTAGACCCAAACCTGTAGAATGGGATGAACCACAGAGAGTAGCAGAAGCAGTTTTTTTAATGAAAGTGAAACATGCCGTATTAACAAGTGTAGATAGAGATGAATTACCAGATGGGGGTTCTACCATTTGGTATAATACGATAAAAGCTATCAAAAGTTTAAGTCCAACAACTACATTAGAAACATTGATCCCTGATTTTAGAGGTATACAAGATCAAATTCAAAGAATCATAGATGCTGCCCCAGAAGTGGTTAGCCATAATATGGAAACAGTTGAGCGTAATACTAAAAGAGTAAGAGTTCAAGCAAAGTATAGAAGAAGTTTAGAAGTATTAGAAACATTGAAGAAAGGGGGTATGCGTACTAAGACAGGTTTGATGTTAGGTATTGGTGAAGAGAAAGATGAAGTGATTCAAACCATGAAGGACTTAGTGGGTGTTGGATGTGATGTAATCACATTAGGTCAATATTTGCAACCTACAAAAAAACATTTACCCGTTCAACGCTTCGTTCACCCCGATGAATTTAAAGAACTTAAACATATTGGGTATGAACTAGGATTTGATTATGTAGAAAGTGGGCCATTGGTAAGATCATCTTATCATTCAGAAAAACATGTCATCAAAGGTTGGGGTAGGGCTAAATGGGAGGAAGAATTAGCAATGAATAAATAATATCTTGATATCATAAAAACAAAGTCCTTCATGCGAAGGACTTTGTTTTTGGTTAATCCCACATTAGGGCTGATGCGCCTAGAATGGCGGCATCTGATTCTTTTAAATGACTCAGTAATATTTTTACTTTATTCTCAAATATCTCAATTACATTAGCTTCCATATGCGCTCTAGTTGGCTTTAAAATCAAATCGCCAGCTTTGGTTAATCCACCAAATAAAATGATCGCTTCAGGGCTGGAGAACATTACAAAATTAGCCAAAGACATACCTAAAATTTTACCAGTAAATTCAAAAACTTCTTTAGCAACATCGTCATCTTTTTGTGCAGCTTCGAAAACATCTTTAGAGGTAATTTTATCTATTGGTATTTCTCTCAATAAACTTGGACGATCTGTTGTCTTTAAAATTTCTATTGCAGATTGTGCAACACCAGTTGCGGAAGCATAACTTTCCAAGGAACCTTTTTTGCCAGTCCCTGAATGTAAACGACCATCAGGAATAATGATAGTGTGACCTAATTCGCCTGCAAACCCATCATGTCCATAAATTAATTGACCGTTAGCTACAATGCCACTTCCTACACCTGTCCCTAAAGTAATCATGATAAAATCTTTCATTCCTTTAGCAGCACCATACATCATTTCGCCTACTGCTGCTGCATTAGCGTCGTTGGTTAATTTTACAGGAAGCTTAAACTTATCTTGCACCATTTTAGCAAAAGGTATTACACCTTTCCAAGGAAGATTGGGAGCGTATTCAATAGTGCCAGTATAAATATTACCATTAGGTGCACCAATACCAATGCCTTTAATTCTTCCTACACCACCTACTTTTTCAATCAATTCGCTTAATCTTTCATATAGCTCATCAATAAAAGTATGAACTTGCTCGTGTGTATTGGTTGGCATAGAACTTGAGTGCAATACATTTCCATCTTTATCTACAATACCATATTTGGTACCTGTACCGCCAATATCTACACCAATTACGTATGAATCCATTCCTTAAAATTTATTTTTTATAATATTAATGTCCACCTTTTGCTTCTGCATCTTCATAATTGATTCCTTGCTTCTTCAAAATACCTTTTACCGCAATAGCAAATACTAAGATATATGCAAAGCAAGCTGCGGGAATCCAGAATGAATTATGAATACCATATCCTGGTTGGTCTAGGTGAGAAGATTGTAAGAAGTCTGATAATTTACCTTGAATAGGAGGAATAATACCACCTCCTAAGATCATCATAATTAAGAAAGCTGAACCCTGTGTCGTGTATTTTCCAATACCTGCAATAGATAAAGCAAAAATAGAAGGCCACATAATAGAACATGCTATACCTCCAGTTAAGAATGCATATATAGCAACATCTCCTTTGCTGAATATACCTACCAACATAGAAGCTACACCAATTAAGCTAAAAATAAACAATGTTTTTGCTGGTTTATCTTGACTTAAGAAGAAAGCGATGATTTGAATAAAAATACAAACAATATACATGTATAAAGGAGTCATATCGTATTGAGCGATACTATTCACACCAATCACAATACCAAAGGCAACCAATGGAACGATGATGGTTAAGATTTTATTGGTTTGTTTTTTGAATTCAAAGGCAGAAATAGCACCAGCCCATCTACCAATCATCATACTTCCCCAATACATAGAAATGTAAGGCGCAATTTTAGAGGAAGGGATGCTTCCAAAATCTGCTTGCTTTAATAATTCGCCTAAATTTGAACCAATCGCTACTTCGACACCAACATATACAAAAATAGCTAGCATACCTAAAACTAATTGAGGGTATTTCATTGCGCCCCAGCCAGTTTCATTTTTTTGTGCAGAGAAATTAGCAAATAATAAACCCACTACTACGGTTGCTAATGCACCAAATAACCATTTTAATCTCATTGTTTCCAAATCTAATCTACCTGCATCTGTTAGCGTGACAGGATCAATCTTATAGCTGTTAAAAATGGGAACAAACATGATGATTAAAACGCCTGTCATGATGAGTAGCAATCTCAAAGCTTTATTAGCGGGTTCAATTTTTTCCTCATTAATTCCCGCAGGCACTTTCTTAGAAAAATGAAATAACGCAGCTGCTGCTAAAAACAATAAACAAACAGCACTATATAAAACCACCACTTTACCTAAACTTAAAGCTGCAATTTGGTCATCCGTTATCGCAGCGGCACTTCCAAACAATGCAAATGCTACTACAATTGGGCCAATAGATGTTCCAAATGAATTGATACCACCTGCCAAGTTTACTCGACTTGCCCCAGTGCTTTCGTCACCTAATGCAATAGCAAAAGGTTGTGCCGCAGTTTGTTGTAAAGAAAAGCCTAATGCTACAATAAATAAACCTACTAGCATACCTGTAAATGTGTTAGCATTTACAGCAATAATCATGGCAACGGCACCAATAGCAGAAAATAGTAAGCCATAAACGATACTTTTTTTATAACCCCATTTTCCTACTAAATCTTTTCCTCCAAATGCGCCATAGGCAAAAAGGCCCAATGCGCCAATATAGTAAGCTAGGTAAAAAGCAAAATCTACCAATTGACTTTGAAATTGGTCAAGATTAAATTTGTGTTTACAAAAAGGAATGAATACACTATTACTTGAAGCAATAAATCCCCAGAAGAAAAATACCACAATAAGGGTGGATAATGCACCCGTATTGGTGGGTTGTTTGGTTTGGCTCATAAGATTCGTTAGTTTAATCGTTTATCGATTGTGTAAAATACTTAAAAATATCATTCAATAGCGAAAAAAAATTGATCAAATTACCACTAGTTTTCAGTAAATTGAAGCAAATTAAAGCAGGTTATGGTGATTGTACATGTGAGTGCAGAATGTTATCCTATGGCAAAAGCTGGAGGCTTGGGCGATGTAGTAGGAGCCTTGCCTAAATACCAGAAAAAACAAGGTGATGAAGCCATGGTGGTGATGCCTATGTACAAAACTGCTTTTCTAGAAAAAAATGAATGGGATGTTGCTTTTAAAGGGAAGGCCAATATGGGAGATTGGTTTTTTGATTTCACTATCATAAAAGAGCGTACAGGAAAATTAGGATTCAATTTGTTTTTAGTGGATATAAATGGCTTATTGGATAGGCCAAAAATTTATGGTTATGCAGATGATCATGATCGGTTTATTGGATTTCAAATTGCTGTAGTCAATTGGTTGTCTAATTGGAGTGCATTACCTAATGTCGTGCATTGTCATGATCATCAAGCTGGATTAATCCCGTTTATGATGAAGTATTGTTATGATTACCAAAAATTACAATTTGTGAAAACAGTTTTGACCATACACAATGCGCAATATCATGGAGCAATGGGTTGGAATAAAAGTATGTTAATTCCTAAATGGGATACATGGAAACATGGATTATTAGAATGGGATAATGCAATTAATGCTTTAGCCACTGGAATTAAATGTGCGGATAAGGTAACCACAGTCAGTGAAACCTATATGCATCAGCTAAGATATCAATCCGCTGGTCTAGAGTCTTTATTTGAATACGAACAAGGAAAATGTTTGGGTATTTTAAATGGAATTGACAATGAGGTTTGGAATCCTGCTACAGATCCAATGGTGGATTTTCATTATGATATTACCACTCAGGAGGAAGGGAAAAGAAAAAATAAGGAATTATTGTGTGACAAATATCAATTAGACATCCATAAACCATTGATTGTTTTTATTGGAAGATTGGTGGGAGAAAAGGCAGCAGATGTATTACCAGGTGCTATTCAACATGCATTAGATAAAACCAATTGTGGAGCTAACTTTTTAGTGATTGGAACAGGTGATACACAAGTGGAGTCTGCATTAAACTTTTTGGTTCAATTGTATCCGGGCAATTTTAATACATGGATTGGGTATGACGAAAAAGTTGGTCATCAAGCTTATGCGGGGGCAGATTTTTTATTAATGCCTAGTAGAGTGGAGCCCTGCGGACTCAATCAAATGTATAGTTTAAGATATGGAACCATCCCCATGGTAAGAGATACAGGAGGATTGCATGATACCGTTGTGGATATGGGAGATCCTGATGGTTTTGGCATTCGATTCTTACATGCAACTGAAGAAGATATTGTTCATTCAGTAGAGAGAGCTATTTCTGTTTATCAAAATAAAACACAGATGAAAAAAATGATTCAAACATCTATGCGTATCGATCATAGTTGGGAATCTGTAGTATCATCTTATAAAAATGTATACCAATCCTTGTAATTTAATAAAACCTCAATTGTATGGCTATATATGCTAAAGAGACTGTTTCAGTAATATTAGGCGGTGGAGCAGGGTCTAGATTGTCTCCATTAACTGCCAATAGATCAAAGCCAGCTGTGCCAATAGCCGGTAAATATAGATTGGTAGATATACCTATTAGCAATTGTATCAATAGTAATTTGAATAGAATTTTTGTGTTAACACAATTTAATTCCGCTTCTTTAAATCAACACATAAAAAACACCTATCATTTTAGTGCTTTTAGTTCTGGTTTCGTGGATATTTTGGCTGCAGAGCAAACGCCAGATAATCCAGGATGGTTTCAAGGAACAGCAGATGCGGTAAGGCAATCTTTGAGACATTTGGATAAAATGGATTTTGAATATGTATTGATATTAAGTGGAGATCAATTATATCAAATGGATTTTAGTAAAATGATTGAGGCGCATAAAAATAGCGGAGCAGCTTTAACCATCGCTACTATTCCAGTTGGAGAAAGAGAAGCTCCAGAATTCGGCATTTTAAAATCAAATAATGAAAATGTCATTACTTCTTTTATTGAGAAACCAAAGAAAGAATTGCTGCCAGATTGGGTAAGTGATACCGGGGCTGCAATGCAAGAACAAGGAAGACATTATTTAGCTTCCATGGGTATCTATGTATTTAATAAAGAAATTTTATACAAATTATTAAATGATGTACATGCCAAAGCAACTGATTTTGGTAAAGAAATTATTCCTGATTCCATTGAGCATTATAAAGTACTTAGTTATCAATATGATGGATATTGGACAGATATCGGAAATATATATTCCTTTTTCGAAGCCAATATTGCATTAACCGATGCTATCCCTCCATTTAATTTATTTGATAGTGCACAAACCATTTATACACGTCCACGTATGCTTCCGCCGGCTAAAATAAGTGGTACTTTGATTGACAGAGCTATCATTGCAGAAGGATCCATTATTCATGCTGCTTCAGTAACACAATCAGTTATTGGTATCAGATCTAGAATTGGGAAAGATACCATTGTTAAGAATGTATATATCATGGGTTGTGATTATTATGAGACCATAGATCAAATCAATGAAAAAAAACATGCAGGCAAACCAATACTTGGTATTGGGGAAAGATGCGTCATAGAAGATGCAATTGTAGATAAGAACTGCTCTATTGGAAATGACGTGGTGATTAGAGGGGGAGCGCATTTAGAAAAAACAGATCATCCTTTGTATACTATTAAAGATAATATTGTAGTGATTAAAAAGGGTGCAGTCATTCCTAACGGCTTTGTTATATAGTAAAATTATATTGTAAATGAAAAATACAGCGTATCTAGGAGAAAAATCCAATTTGAGTTTTTGGCAAATTTGGAATATGTGTTTTGGATTTTTTGGGATCCAATTTGGTTGGAGTTTGCAAATGGGTAATATGAGTGCTATTTATGAATTTTTGGGTGCTTCACCTGAAGAGATTCCAGGATTATGGTTAGCAGCACCTATGACCGGATTAATTGTTCAACCCATTGTTGGTTATTTTAGTGATAGAACCTGGCATCCAAAATTGGGTAGAAGAAGGCCTTTCTTTTTAATTGGGGCTATTCTAAGTTCTGCATTATTGTTTGTGATGCCTAATTCGTCTACTGTATGGATGGCAGCTGGGGTTTTATGGGTATTGGATTCAAGTATCAATATAACTATGGAACCATTTAGAGCATTTGTTGCGGACAATTTAAACGAAAAACAAAGATCTTTTGGTTTTGCCATGCAGAGTATGTTTATTGGATTGGCTTCTTTTATCGCTGGTTATTTGCCACAAGTATTGGTGAATTGGTTTGGGGTATCAAGAGAGAAATTGAACGGCACTATTCCACAAAATATTTTAATGTCATTTTATATTGGCGCAGCAGTTTTCTTTATTGCAGTGATGTATACCATCGTTAAGAGCAAAGAATATCCACCTTCTGAAAATATTGAAACCAATGATGCTGAGCATAAAGAGGGTATTATAAAAGAAATTGTGGACTCCATAAAAAATATGCCAATTCAAATGAAAAGATTAGCCTTGGTTAATTTTATTACATGGCCTGGATTATTTTTAATGTGGTTCTACTACAGTACAGGAGTGGCTTCTCAATTATTTCATGGAGATCCTGCAACAAGTAGTGATGTTTTTACTATAGGATTAGAGCATGCCAATACTACTTCGGCAATTTTGAACTTAGTTACCTTTGGTTTCTCGTTTACTTTGCCTTTCTGGGTGAGTAAATTGGGTAAGAAGTATACGCATGCTTTATGTTTGTTTATTGGATCCATTGGATTGATTTCAGTTTATTACATCCAAGCCCCTAATTATTTATATATCAGTATGGGATTAGTGGGTATTGCTTGGGCTTCTATATTATCCATGCCATATTCTATGTTAGCTGGATTTATACCAGAACAAAAAATGGGTATTTATATGGGTATTTTCAATTTCTTTATTGTATTGCCTGAGATTCTTGCTTCCATATTTTTTGGAAAGATTATGTCTAATTTTTTAAACAACGATAGATTGATGGCAGTCCAAATTGGAGGTTTTTTATTATTGATTGCCAGTATTGTTTGTGCGATTATTATTAAAGAAGAAAATAAATCATAGATGAAATATATTTACCCATTGAAGCAATGCTTCATGCTCGCGTTGTTGGCGATAGTTTGCCAATTGCCTTTGTCTGCACAAACCATCGAAGCTTATCCAACCAATTGGTTTGTACAAATGAAATACAATAAGGTACAGATCTTATTGAGAAAGCCTACTGCCTTTAAATCAAATACTAAAGTTCAAGTAAATTATCCTGGTGTAAATTTATTAAAGACGCATTATTTTGCGAATCCAAATTATCTAGCAGTAGATGTGGAAATTTCAAAAAATGCGAAGCCAGGTGAAGTTAAATTATGGATTCAAGAAGGTAACCAAGCTACTTCGTTCAATTGGACATTAAAAAATAGAAGAACAGGCAATGGCACGCAATTTGCACAAGGGGTGAATTCTAAAGATTTTATTTATTTCTTAATGCCTGATAGATTTAGTAATGGAGATAAGAGTAATGATAAAGTAGCGGGTTTAAAAGATCAATCATTGAATAGGGACTCCATCTTTTTAAGACATGGGGGTGATTTACAAGGCGTATTGAATCATTTGGATTATCTACATGATTTAGGCGTGACTAGTTTGTGGATGACACCGGTTCTAGAAAATGATATGCCTAATAGAACAGAGCATGGTTATGCAGCAACTAATCAGTATGCTATTGAGAAAAGATTTGGGGGAGAAGCGGCTTATTTAAAATTAAGTGATGCATTGCATCAAAGAGGCATGAAGCTGATTCAAGATATTGTTTATAATCATTCTGGTAGATTTCATTTCTTAGTCCAAGATGCTCCTGATAATACTTGGGTACATCAATGGCCAAAATTTACAGAACCTAGTCATAAAGAGCAAGTTATTTTCGATCCTTACGCATCTAAAATGGAGCAGTTGAAAATGACGGATGGTTGGTTTACTCCTGAAATGCCAGACCTAAATCATTCCAATCCCTTTATGGCAAAATTTTTAACCCAGAACGCTATTTGGTCTGTAGAAACTTTTGGAGTGGATGGTTTCAGAATTGATACCTATAAGTATAATGATTTGGTATTTATGAATCAATTGAATCAAATATTGAAGAATGATTTTCCTTCCATTACTAGTTTCGGTGAATCGTGGGTACATGGTGTAGCTGCTCAAGCGTATTTTGTGGAGAATAATATGAATGTTCCGTTTAAAAGTAATTTAGAAGGTGGCCAAGATTTTCAAATATTATTTT
>CANHUW010000009.1 GCA_947463975.1 Bacteroidota bacterium | reverse complement strand
CTCTCTCTTGCTTTACTAAAACCATCTCTATCTCCTTGCCACTGTTTAAACAAATCTACCAATGACATATTGCGTGAAGTAAATACCCCTAAATTTCTATGCAAAGGCATCATCCATTCAGTTGGATCCATGGCCAAAGTTGCGCCTACCGAAATCGCTTCTTGACCAATACCGCTAAACCATTTGCTAATTTTACCTTGACGTAGCAGTACCAACATTTTATCCTCTATCATTCTTGGCACTACCATAGAACGATATAAATGAATTAACTGTTGATTGTCTAAAGTCCCTCTTTTAAATTCCATCAAGCTTGAATTAGTGATTCAAATTTACCAAATAAAGCCCATAAAAAACCCTCCTTTTGGGGAGGGTTTCAATTTAAATAGTACAAGACTAGTCTCTTGAATTTAACTTACTTAATAACTTCAAAATTTCTAAGTACAGCCACACTAAGGTTACTAATAAACCGAATGCGCCATACCATTCCATATATTTAGGTGCGCCCATTTCTGCAGCTTTTTCAATGGCATCAAAATCTAATAATAAATTCAAAGCAGCGATACCCACAATAAATAAGCTAATACCAATGCTTAATGGAGAACTATCAAAAGCAAAGCCCATGTTCACTCCAAATAAACCTAAGATCCAAACGATCAAATAAAATAAACCAATCCCCATAGTTGCACTCATAATGATTGAACGAAACTTATTGGTTACTGTAATGATTCTAAAATTATATAACAAGAACATAGCCAACGCTACACCCATGGTTAAACCAACCGCATGCAACACTAAGTTTGGATAAGACTTAGCAAACATCTGATTAAAAAATGCACTAATCCCTCCAATAAATAAACCTTCCAAAATTCCATAGGCTGGAACAATGTAACCTGCCCAAGTTGGTTTAAACATAATCACTAATGCCAAGATTAAACCGCCAATAGCACCCACTATCATTAAAGTAGTAGCTGTTTGAAAATTACCTTCTGCATAAATATTCCAAATAAACATTGCAGAAGCCATTACCATCAACAGTAAAAACCCAAACTTGTTCATGGTTCCTCTGATGCTCATTACACCAAAAGAGCCCGCTGTTTCATGAAGGCTTTTATCAAAAATCTTTTCTGTTAATGTTGGATTCCCTGTTTTAAATGTTGACATAAAATATTGTTTTATTTAACGTTTATAAAAATACTACATATTGAATGATAAATAATGATTAGGCATTATAAAAAATAGTTAATCCTACTTTTTTAAGCCTGGATAGGTATTTAATTTCCTAAACTGGTAATTCGGATTGCGCTTCAGTAAGCCAATCATCTTAGCCAATTTAGCAGAATCTGCACTGGCTCTAAACTCGTGATCATGGATTAATATTACCAAATGATTATTGGTCTTCGTTTTATTAAATTTCAACAAACTGTCCGCAAAAGCTGCCATCTTTTCTGGAGCATCTATGGGCCTGCCTGATGAATTGTAACGCCATTCCATATCCCAACCCACTACATTAAAACCAACGCTATCCATTTTCTTGACCAATGGTCTAACTAATCCACTAGCTCGTTTAATGGTAGAAGTATTCCAAGCATTGTTGCCTGGCAACCTAGCAATATTATGATTGGTTTGTAAAATTTGCCCAGCCTTTAAAAAATCCGACAAGGATGCATCTGATTGGTTATAGTAATTGATATAATCACCATAAAAAGCATGTGAATAGCTATGGTTGGCAATCAAAAATAATTTTGGATTACTAGCTATTCTCTTATGAGCATTTCTACCAAAATTACTTCTCGACTGGTGGAAAGCTACTTCAAAAAAAGTAGCAGGTACTTGTTGTTGCTCACAAATAGAAATACAATTATTAGTGCCTGGCAATGGGCCATCATCAAAACTTAAATAAATGTATTTGGTTACATGTTCAACCGGAGCTGGAGACAGCTTTTGAACAGGTATTGCAGAAGCCGAAAATTGAGTAAATAAATGAGCCGCAATGTATAGTAAGTAACCAGTCATATTTTTCGTCCTTGGAATGGCCGCAAAGTTAGACAAGAATTAGGTATTTTAGGCATAAAAATGAAGGTTTTGCCCCTTGAAGCTTTACCTTTGCAGCAAACGGCTCAACATGCAAAAAGATATTGTTTTACAAGATGTAGTGATCAAGTTCGCAGGTGATAGTGGAGATGGAATGCAATTAACTGGTCAGCAATTTACGAATAATACTGCTTTACTAGGTATAGATCTAGCAACCTTTCCTGATTTCCCGGCAGAGATTAGAGCCCCTATTGGAACATTGCCCGGGGTAAGTGGATTCCAATTGCATTTTAGTTCAGACAGAGTATATACTCCTGGAGATATTTGTGATGTATTAGTGGCCATGAATGCAGCTGCTTTAAAAGTTAATTTAAAAGGATTAAAAAAAGGTGGTAAAATTATTGCCAATATCGATGGATTTGATGCAAAGAATTTAAGACTAGCTGCATACTCAGAGGGAATCAACCCTTTGGAAGATGGCAGTCTAGATGGATATGAATTAACCAAAGTAGATATTACTAAATTAACGCGCGAAGCATTAAGCGCTTATACAGAATTAGGTAATAAAGAAAGGGATCGTGCTAAGAACATGTTTGTACTTGGATTGATCTATTGGCTCTATAATAGAGACTTAGATACAACGATTGAATTCTTGAAAGAGAAATTTGGTAAGAAAGAATATATTTTAAAAAGCAATATCGATGTATTAAAAGCAGGATACCATTATGGTGAGACTGCAGAATTGTTTAATGCAAGATATAAAGTGGATAGAGCGAAGATGGAACCAGGCTTGTACAGAAGCATCATGGGTAATCAAGCTTTATCAATGGGTCTAGTAGCAGCTTCTCAAAAAGCAAAGCTCCCCTTATTTTTAGGCTCTTATCCCATTACACCTGCTTCTGATATTTTACATGAATTAAGTAAGTATAAGCATTTTGGTATTCGTACTTTCCAAGCAGAAGATGAGATTGCAGGTATTGGTGCTGCCATTGGAGCTAGTTATGGCGGCTCCATTGGATTAACAACAACATCCGGTCCGGGTATGGCTTTAAAAACAGAAGCGATTGGTTTAGCCACCATGTTGGAAATACCTTTATTAATTGTCAACATTCAAAGAGGTGGGCCTTCTACAGGTTTACCTACCAAGACAGAACAAAGTGATTTGTTACAAGCTTATTATGGTAGAAATGGAGAAGCTCCCATACCAGTTTTAGCAGCATCAACACCAAGTGATTGTTTTCACATGGCATATGAAGCAGTAAGAATTGCATTACAACATATGACACCTGTTATTTTATTAAGTGACGGATATATTGCCAATGGAGCTGAGCCATGGAAATTTCCTAATGCAAATGAGATTCCTGATATTGAAGTAAAATTCAAAACTAGTTTAGACGAAGGCGAAGCAACATTCTTACCTTATAAAAGAGATGAAAAATTAGCAAGACCTTGGGCAATTCCTGGAACAAAAGGTTTTGAGCATCGAATTGGCGGTCTTGAAAAACAACACGAAACAGGTAATGTAAGTTACGATAGTGAGAATCATCAATTCATGGTAAAAACCAGGGCTGCCAAAGTAGAGAAGATTGCAGACTATATTCCATTGCAAACCATTGATAGTGGTGCTGCTAAAGGAAAAGTGTTGGTAGTAGGTTGGGGCTCTACTTATGGAACCATTAAGAGTGCAGCATTACAATTACAAAGTCAAGGCAAGGAAGTAAGCCATGCACATATCAAATACATGCGCCCTTTCCCTAAAAACTTAGGAGATATTTTGAAAAATTTTGAGACTGTTTTAATTCCAGAAATTAATAATGGTCAATTAATAAAGATTATTCGTGATCAATATTTTGTAGATGCAAAAGGATATAACAAAATAATGGGTGTACCCATTACGAAGCAAGAATTGGTTACTGCAATAGCATCTTATTTATAAAATCTAATTTCCTTGATTGTAAGGATCTATATAGTATTGTCAAAATGGGTCTCCGCAAGGGACCCATTTTTTATTTCTGCATTTTGTGATAGTATTTACAAAAGGCTTGAATTCCGCATTGGTCACATTTAGGACTTCTTGCAAGACATGCATATCTTCCATGAAGAATTAGCCAATGATGTGCTTTGTGCACTAGTTCGGAAGGAATATTTTTAATGAGCTCTTTTTCTACTGCTAAAGGAGTAGTAGCCGTTTGAGGCACTAAGCCAATTCTTCTACTTACTCTATACACATGTGTATCAACGGCCATATTAGGTTGTTGATCAATCACACTAGTAATTACATTCGCTGTTTTTCTACCAACACCTGGCAAAGTAATTAAGTCTTTAATAGTCATGGGTACTTCGCCACTAAAATTATCCAATAGTAATTGGCTCATGCCAATTAAATGCTTGGTTTTATTGTTGGGATAAGAAATACTTTTTATTAAAGGGAATAAATCTTCAAAGCTAGCTTTCGCCATTTTTTGAGGAGTAGGATATTTTTTGAAAATACCAGGCGTTGTTAAATTCACTCTTTTATCGGTACACTGTGCAGATAAAATAACTGCCACTAACAGTTGAAAAGGATTTTCATAATACAATTCTGTTTCTGCAACAGGAACATGCTCCAAAAAATAATCGATGACCGCCTTGTACCTTTCTTGTTTTTTCATGGAGTAAAAGCTTATTGAGGCTTTTCTGTACTGGTCTCTGTACTATCTTCAAATAAATAGACTTCCTCTCCCTCTCTTCTTAACAAATACCTTTCTCTTGCGTATTTTTCTACTGCAGCTGGATTGCTTTGTAGGTTTTCTAATTGCTTTTGGGTAAGATTGATTTCATCTTGATAATATTTTTTGGCTGCTTCTAGTTTTTCTAATTCTGCTTTTCTTTCTCTTTGTAAAAAGAAATCTCTTTGGTCAAAAAACAACATCCAAATCACAAAACCCACCAACACTAAAAAGTATCGGTTAATTAAAACAGGAAATATTTTTTTCAAGATGCTCATATAAAAAATTCTAGGTAAAAATAAGCTAGTTAGGATTATGCACAAAAAAAGAATGAGTCCCTTTAGGAGACTCATTCTATATGTTTAATGATGTAGTCTCCAAAAAGACACATCATTGCTATTACTTGCTACCAAACTTTAATTTACCCTTTGTTGGGAAAACGCCAGTTTCGCCTAGTTGCTCTTCGATGCGAATCAATTGGTTGTATTTAGCCATACGATCTGTTCTTGAAGCAGAACCAGTTTTGATTTGACCACAGTTTAATGCTACTGCTAAATCAGCAATCGTAGTATCTTCTGTTTCACCAGATCTGTGAGACATAATGGTATTGTACCCATTGTGTTGCGCTAAGCTAACTGCATTGATAGTTTCTGTCAAAGTGCCAATTTGGTTTACTTTAACCAATAAGCCATTGGCGATTTTCTTATCGATACCAGTTTGTAAACGATTTACATTGGTTACAAATAAATCATCACCTACTAATTGACATTTAGAGCCAATTGTATCGGTTAAGTTTTTCCAACCTGCCCAATCATCTTCTGCCATACCATCTTCAATAGAAACAATTGGATATTTCTTCACCCAAGATTCCCAATATTTTACTAATTGGTCAGAACTCATTTCTTTGCCAGAGCTCTTATGGAAAACATATTTTTTCTTCTTCGCATTCCATAATTCACTATTAGCAGCATCCATAGCAATAGCAATTTGAGAACCTGCTTTATAACCAGCAGCTTGAATAGCTTCTAATACAGTTTCAATCGCTTCTTCATTGCTTTGAATATTTGGAGCAAATCCACCTTCATCACCCACATTCGTGCTATATCCTTTTTTCTTTAAAGTACTTTTTAATTGATGGAAAATCTCTACACCCCATCTTAAACCTTCGCTAAAACTTGGAGCACCCATTGGCATGATCATAAATTCTTGAAAATCGATTTTATTATCTGCGTGTGCGCCTCCATTTAAGATATTCATCATTGGCATGGGCAATGTTCTTGCATTCGTACCTCCAATATATCTATACAAAGGCAAATTTGCTTCTTCAGCCGCTGCTTTAGCAACAGCCATGGATACTGCTAAGATAGCGTTAGCACCTAATTTCGCTTTGTTTGGAGTGCCATCTAATTCGATCATTACCTGATCGATAGCAGCTTGAGAGGTAATATCAAAACCAGTAATGCCATTCGCAATAATAGTGTTTACATTTTTTACTGCTTTCAAAACACCTCTTCCTAAATATTTCTTTTTGTCATTGTCTTTTAATTCAACCGCTTCGTGAATTCCTGTACTTGCACCACTTGGCACTGCAGCACGACCTAACGCGCCTTCATCTGTTAATACATCTACTTCAACTGTAGGATTTCCACGGCTATCTAAAATTTGTCTTGCCTTTACGTCAACAATGTAACTCATAGTTTGATGATTTATTTTCTAAAATATTGTACTGTATGAGAACGCAATTTACACCCATTTTTTTTAATGGGTAAGCAATTTGAAGATTTCTTCTAAACTGGCTTCTTCTGTATGCAAACGTTCTATATTCAATCCCATATCCAATGCAAACTGCATCACCATTTTCTTAACATCCTTACCCTCAGCAGTTTTTACAACTAACAGGTGTTTGTCGATGCTCACAATGTCCAAAGATAATTTAGAGATATGCTCTTTCAAATGCGACAATTCCTCCTCAAAAAGAATATGCAAATGGTTGGTCTTGGGTTTCAATAACTCCTCGATGGGCTCATTCGCCACTAAAATACCTTGATGCATCACTAAGACGCTATTACAAACTGCAGTCACTTCTTGTAAGATATGAGAAGAGAACAAAATCATTGAACGTTTACTTAAAAGTTTAATCACTTCTCTTATTTCAATTAATTGATTGGGATCTAACCCAGAAGTAGGTTCGTCTAATAACAATAAAGCGGGTTGATGAATAATGGCTGCAGCAATACCTAATCTTTGTTGATATCCTTTTGACAGTTCACCAATTTTTTTATGCTGCATCAATCCTAGCTGCAAAAAATCAATAACTTCTTTAATTCGATTGCTTAGATGATTGACTTGATGAATATTACCCAGAAATTGTAAATATTCTTTAACATACAAATCTTTATACAAAGGATTACTTTCTGGCAGATAGCCTATTAATTTTTTAGATGCAATAGAATCAATTTGAACTAACTGATTGTTGATGGTAATGCTTCCAGCATCAGGCATTAATATGCCAGCAATCATTTTAAGAGTGGTACTCTTACCTGCACCATTTGGACCTAAAAAACCTACAATTTCTCCAGGATGCAGTTCAAAAGAAATGCCATCAACCGCTTTTTGGCCATTGTATTGTTTTTGAATATTGCTTACCACTAAAGACATATCCAAAATTACATCCTTTCTATGGCTAATCCATTATTTCTTTAGAAGATTCAGGCAGATGCCCATATTCATTTTGAGCCGCATATTTCCCAAAAATAAAAAAGCCAATCGTGATGGGTAAGAAAATCAATAGTATAATCACCCATTGTAAAATAGTATTCGCTTTGGCAGCTTCGGAAGCAGCGCCAATTTTAGTATATGCCTGGTACACTAAAAATAAAATAATAGCGGGTGACATCAACATCCAAACATAGCCTAATAATTTTTTTATGGTATTCATGATCAACAATTTTACATTTAATAAATTAATCAATTACGTTTTTATCTATTTTATTGCTTAGATAAATAGCCCCTATCACCAAGCAAACAGTTGCTACCCCAATAGGATACCATAATCCCGCCAATACATCACCAGCAGGATTCGCAGAAGTTTTAGTAAACTCTACAATCAATGTTCCTAAAAAAGGAACCAATCCCCCAAATACCCCATTGCCAATATGATAAGGCAAGGACATTGAAGTATACCTAATTTTGGTAGGGAACATTTCAACTAAGAAAGCGGCAATAGGTCCATACACCATCGTTACATACACAATTTGAATAAAAACCAACCAAATCATTTTCCAAAAAGCTGCATTCCCCAATGTCTTTTCTATCTGAACAAAAGGTTTGGAAGATTGATATTGTATCATACCTGGATTAATCAATGTGAGTGGTCTTGGAGCATATAAAGAATCTTTCAAAAACAATGTATCTGTCTTGGTGTATTTAAAAATAGATCCATCTTTATAGAAAGTATCTTCTTGTTTCTTAATATATAATTTAGTTTTATCTACTGCATCAATGATTGGAATTGCAGTCAAATAAGTAGTCAATTGATAGTCCACTATTTGGGTTCTTTTGGATGCATCTGTTATATGGATAAACTCTTTGTAGATAGGCCTATAAGTGATTACAGCTAATAACATACCAGTCAACATGATCCACTTTCTTCCAACTTTATCACTTAACCAACCAAACAAAACAAAACAAGGCGTTGCCATTAATATGGCGATTAACATAATGTTTCTTGATTGAACAAATTCAATTTTACAAACCGTTTCGATAAAACTTTGTGCATAAAATTGACCCGTATACCATACCACCCCTTGTCCCATCACAGCGCCAAACAAAGCCAATAAAACCATTTTAAAATTTGCCTTATGTCCAAAACTTTCTTTCAATGGATTGGTAGATGTTTTTCCTTCTGATTTGAGTTTACTAAACATTGGAGATTCACTCATTCGCATTCTGATTAAAACAGAAACACCTACTAATAATATTGAAATCCAAAATGGATAACGCCATCCACCCCACTCTGCGCTAAACTGATCCACTCCTTGACTAGAACGAATTAAAATAATCACCCCTAATGCTAAAAATAATCCTAAAGTAGCAGTAGTCTGAATCCAACTTGTCCAAAAACCTCTTTGACCTGCTGGAGCATGTTCTGCAACATAAGTAGCCGCACCTCCATATTCACCTCCTAATGCCAAGCCTTGTAATAATCTTAAGATCAAGACTACAATTGGAGCCATCCAGCCAATGGTGGCATAACCTGGAACCAAGCCAATGGCAAAAGTGGATCCCCCCATGATCACTAGGGTTAATAAAAAAGTATGTTTTCTACCAATTAAATCTCCTAATCTTCCAAATACTAAAGCCCCAAATGGACGCACAATAAAACCTGCAGCGAAAATAGCAAGGGTGCTTAAAAGTGCTGCAGTTCCCGCATCTGCAGGAAAAAATTGTTTGGATAAAATGGTGGCCAACATTCCAAAAATGTAAAAGTCATACCATTCAATCAAAGTTCCCACAGAAGAAGCACCAATCACAAAGGAGATTTTGCTTGGAGGATTTGAAGCATTCATAAAATTTGTTTTAACAATCGTTTCGTCAAGTTAAATATTTAAACTGAAAAACGTAAATTTGATTACATAATTTATAACGATTGTCATGTCTTATCCATACCAAATCAAAAGCATTGAAGCATATCATGCAGCCTACAAGAAAAGTATAGAAGAACCAGCACAATTCTGGAGTGAGATTGCCGAGCATTTTACATGGCATCAAAAATGGGATACAGCATTAGAATGGAATTTTAAAGATCCTAGAATAGAGTGGTTTAAAGGAGGGCGATTAAATATTACAGAAAACTGTTTAGATAGACATTTAGCAACAAGAGGAAATCAGCCTGCTATTATTTGGGAACCCAACGACCCTAATGAACATCATAGAATCATTACTTATCATCAATTGCATACCAAGGTTTGTCAATTCACTCAAGTACTTATCAATAACGGTGTAAAAAAAGGTGATCGTGTTTGTATTTATATGGGCATGATACCAGAGCTAGCCATTGCAGTTTTAGCATGTGCAAGAATGGGTGCTATTCATAGTGTAATTTTTGGGGGGTTCTCTGCGCAAAGTATTGCAGATAGACTAGAAGATGCAAAAGCAACATGCATTATTACATGTGATGGTGCTTATAGAGGGGCAAAAGATATTCCATTAAAAGGAGTTATAGACGATGCATTGATTGGTAATACAACAGTGCATAAAGTAATTGTATGTACTAGAACAAGAACGGCTGTTTCTATGTTAAAAGGAAGAGATGTATGGTGGGAAGATGAAATTAAAAAAGTAGAATCACAAGATATTACATCAGTTGCAGCAACAGTGATGGATGCAGAAGATCCATTGTTTATTTTATATACTTCAGGATCTACCGGAAAACCAAAAGGTGTGGTACATAGTGTGGCAGGATATATGGTATACACCAATTATACCTTTGTAAATACTTTTCAATATCAACCTGCCGACATTTTCTTTTGCACTGCAGATATAGGATGGATCACAGGACATAGTTATATAGTGTATGCCCCATTGAGTGCAGGTGGAACAAGTTTAATGTTTGAAGGCATTCCAACTTTTCCAGATGCAGGAAGATTTTGGGACATCATCGAAAAGTTCAAAGTAAATATTTTATATACTGCCCCTACCGCGATTCGTTCTTTAATGGGATTTGGATTGGGGCCTATTCAAAATAAAGATTTAAGTAGTTTAAAAGTATTGGGCACAGTGGGTGAACCTATCAACGAAGAAGCTTGGCATTGGTATAACGAACATATTGGACAAAAAAAATGTCCTATCGTGGATACTTGGTGGCAAACAGAAACAGGCGGTATTTTAATTTCAAATATGGCGGGCATTACAGAAGGTAAACCGGGATGGGCAACCTATCCCATGCCAGGTATCAAAGCCATTTTAGTAGATGATAAGGGAATAGAAGTGAAAGAAAAAGATGAGGAAGGCATTATCCGTGGCAACTTATGTATCACACAACCATGGCCATCTATTTTAAGAACAACTTATGGCGATCATGAAAGATGCAGAACCAATTATTTTGCCACATATGAAAATTTATATTTTACAGGAGATGGCGCTTTAAAAAATGAATTAGGTCAATTTAGAATCACAGGAAGAGTGGATGATGTATTGAATGTAAGTGGTCATCGAATTGGTACTGCCGAAGTGGAGAATGCTATTAATATGCATGCAGGTGTAGTAGAAAGTGCTGTTGTAGGATATCCTCATGATATTAAAGGACAAGGAATTTATGCTTATGTAATCTATACTGGCTCTCATAGTCAAGATACGCATGGCACAGCAGAGCAAATTAGAAAAGATGTATTGCAAACAGTCACACGCATTATTGGACCCATTGCTAAGCCAGACAAAATTCAATTTGTTTCGGGCTTACCCAAGACAAGATCAGGCAAAATCATGCGACGCATTTTACGTAAAGTAGCAGAAGGTGAATTAAAAAACCTTGGAGACACTTCAACTTTATTAGATCCTGCAGTGGTAGATGAAATTGTTAAAGGAGTATTGTAAACTATTGCTCCATTAAAGATTTCAACTTGCTTGATAAGAAAAATAAAATCAAGGAAGCAGTTCCTGCCATGAATACAAAGAACATAAAGAATTCATGCAAGTTGCTAATTTGATATCCTGCGAAAGAAGTTACTTTTCCATTTTCTGGATACAATGCACTAAACACCCCTGCAAGTTTATTTGCAAAGGCGTTGGCTGTAAACCATACACCCATTAATAAGGAAGCAAATTTGATAGGTGCTAATTTATTAAATAGAGATAAACCGATAGGTGACAAACACAGTTCACCCAAAGTATGCATCATATACATTCCTAATAACCAAATCATACTTACTTTAATACCGGCCCCCACTCCATCAACACCTGTTGCAATCCATAAATAACCCAATGCTAAAAAGAATAATCCAAAAGCCATTTTATACGGAGAAGAGGGTTCTCTTTTTCCCAACTTCACCCAAATCCATGCTACTATTGGCGCTAAGGATACTACAAATAAAGAATTGAGTGATTGAAAAAAGCTAGCAGGCACCACATAGAAGCCTAAATCTCTTTGGGTATTTTCAGATGCAAAATAAGTTAGCGATGCACCAGCTTGTTCAAAAGCGCTCCAGAAAAATATCACAAAAAAAGAAACCGTAAACAATACTGCAACTTTTTTCTTTTGAATAATATCCAAACTTTTATCAGAGAAAACAATAAATGAAATCAATAAAATACATGCTAATAATAACCAAAATAAATAGCTCACTACTTTAATATCTATATATACCAAGGCAATGGTCACTAAGGAAAGTAAAAATAAAAATCCTACCATTACGGGTATTTTTTGAAAAAATGCAGGAGCTCCCTTTGGCGTATCTCCTATTGGTTCCCCTTCTGCATTCACTAAATATTTTTTCTGAAAAATAATTTGAGTAATCACACTTAGAATCATTGCAATACCGCCAGCTAAAAATCCCCACTTATAATCACCCGCATTGCCACTCGACTCAGCAAAAAATCCACAAACCACTGGACCCATTGCACCACCCGTATTGATACCCATGTAAAAAATTGTATACGCTGCGTCTATTTTTTTATCTCCTTTTGGATACAACTGCCCCACCATGCTAGAAATATTCGGTTTGAAAAATCCATTTCCCGCAATCATGCAACCTAAACCTGCATAAAATAAAGGTGTTGCCAAAGTTGGTTGATCATAAAATTGACCACAAGCAAATAAAATAAATTCTCCAACAGCCATCACCAATCCTCCCGCAATGATGGACCTATTATTTCCCCAATATCTGTCTGCAATATAGCCTCCCAATAAAGGAGTTAAATAAATTAATCCTGTGTAGCTACCATATACTTGAGAAGCAAACACCTTATCAAAAAATAAAGCCTTGGTTAAAAACAACACCAAGATAGCCCTCATGCCATAATAGTTAAAACGCTCCCACATTTCAGTGGCGAATAACACATATAAACCTTTAGGATGCTTTTGAGTAGTTGCTGACATAAGAATCGTTTATTTAATTGAGCCAAATTAATAAAATCCCTTTAATAATTTTTACTTTCGTGACATAATCCATCATATTATGAATATTTTACTCATTGGTTCAGGAGGAAGAGAACATGCATTGGCTTGGAAAATGACACAATCACATCATTGTGATGCATTATTTATTGCACCTGGAAATCCAGGCACTGCTACGCTTGGAACCAATGTAGCCATTGATATCAATGACTTTGAGGCATTAAGACAATTTGCTGTGGACCAGTCCATAGAGATGGTGGTAGTTGGACCAGAAGAGCCATTGGTAAATGGAATTTTTGATTTTTTTGCACAACAGGAATCCACTGCTCATATCAATGTTATTGGACCTTCTAAAAATGCAGCACAATTAGAAGGAAGTAAAGCATTTAGCAAGCATTTCATGCAAAGACATGGTATTCCTACTGCATCTTATGCTGAATTTACCATGGATAATTATGAAGAAGGTAAAAAATACATCAGTACACATCCCTTACCTATTGTTTTGAAAGCAGATGGCTTAGCAGCTGGCAAGGGCGTTATCATTGCATTGAGCCATGAAGAAGCTTTAACAAGTTTTGAGGAAATGATTCAACACCAGCAATTTGGGGCAGCAAGTGCCAAAGTGGTGATTGAACAATTTTTAGAGGGTATTGAAGTAAGTGTTTTCGCCTTAACAGATGGCAAAAACTACCAAATTATTGGACATGCCAAAGACTATAAAAGAATAGGTGAAGGAGATACTGGTTTAAACACGGGCGGAATGGGCTGCGTGAGTCCAGTACCCTTTATGGACGAAACCTTTATGGATAAGGTCATCCAGCGTGTAATAGAACCTACCATCCATGGATTTGAAAAAGAAAATCTTGAATATAAGGGCTTTGTATTTTTTGGATTGATGAATTGTGGTGGTGAACCCTATGTTATAGAGTATAATTGCAGATTGGGTGATCCAGAAACAGAAGTAATTCTACCAAGATTGCAAACAGATTTAGTAAGCTTATTAGCCGCTGTAGACAATGGCACATTAGAAGACGTGAATATAGAATTTAATGAGGGCGCTTTTGCAACGGTAATGGCCGTGAGTGCAGGTTATCCAGGCAGCTACCCAAAAGACATAAAAATCAACGGAATCGAGACTGCAGCAAAGGATACAAAATCGATTGTATTTCAAGCTGGCACTGGGTTTCAAGGAGATCATATTGTTACAAAAGGTGGTCGTGTTTTAACAGTAACAGCTCAAGGAAAACAGCTTCAAGAAGCAGTAAAAAATGCCCAAAAAGCCTTATCCAATATTCAGTTTGATGGAATGTATTTTAGAAAAGATATTGGTTACGAGTTCCCTGCATAGAAATCACTAAAAATTATTCTTAGCCATTTTAGTAAAAAGCTTTGTAGTTCAAGTATTTTAAGTGAATTTTGCATCATTCACATAGAACTCTTAAAAGCTTAACGATAATGGGATTATTTAACTTTTTTACCCAAGAAATTGCGATGGACTTGGGTACTGCCAATACCCTAATCATTCACAATGATGAAGTGGTTGTAAACGAACCTTCAATTATTGCCTTAAACAGGAATAATATGAAAGAGGTGTTAGGGGTGGGCAAGAAGGCATTATTGATGCATGAAAAAACACACGAAAGCATTAAAACAATTCGTCCATTAAAAGATGGTGTAATTGCAGATTTTAACGCAGCAGAATTAATGATTCGTGAGTTAATGAAAATGATTTATCCAAAGAAGCCATTGTTTCCTCCAAGTTGGAGAATGGTTATCTGTATTCCTTCCTCAATTACTGAAGTGGAAAAAAGAGCGGTGCGCGATAGTGCTGAACAAGCAGGTGCAAAAGAAGTATATATGATTCACGAACCTATGGCTGCAGCATTAGGTATTGGTATTGATGTAGAAGAGCCGGTTGGTAATATGATTATTGATATTGGTGGCGGTACAACAGGTATTACTGTAATTGCATTAGCAGGTATTGTATGTGATCAAAGTATTCGTATTGCAGGTGATGAGTTCACTGCAGATATTATGGAAGCTTTAAGAAGATACCATAGCTTATTGATTGGAGAGCGTACTGCAGAGCAAATTAAAATACATGTAGGTGCCGCATTAAAAGATTTAGATAACCCACCAGATGATATGCCAGTAAATGGTAGAGACTTGGTGACAGGAATTCCAAAACAAATTATGGTTTCTTACCAAGAGGTAGCAGAAGCTTTAGATAAAAGTATTTTTAAAATTGAAGAAGCGATTTTAAAAGCATTAGAAACAACCCCGCCAGAGTTGGCTGCAGATATATATCGTAGAGGATTGTACATTACTGGTGGAGGATCTTTATTAAGAGGATTAGACAAACGTTTGAGTCAAAAGATCAAATTGCCAGTGCATGTTGCAGACGATCCATTGAAGAGTGTAGTAAGAGGTACAGGTATTGCCTTGAAAAATTATCAACGTTTTCCTTTCATTATGAGATAAACCAAAATAAAGTAATTTCCTTTGAAGAATATCATTGGGTTCATAAGACAGAACTTTACTTTTTTTAGTTTTTTGATACTACAAATAGTGTCCTTAGTAATGTTATCTTCGTTCAGCAAGTCGCACGAAACTTTTTTTGGTGGATGGAGTAATCAAGTAACTGGAAATATCAATCGCTATTATAATAATTGGGCTTACTTTTTTGATCTAAAAGCAACCAATGCAAAATTAATAGAAGAAAATACATCTCTTAGAAATCAATTGGCACAAAATTTTGTTGCTTTCGACACTAGCAAAAAAGCAGGTACATTAATTTTAAGAAAAGATAGTTTAGAAAAAATTAGAAAGTTTTATTACTATCCTGCCAAAGTAGTCGGTAATACTTTCACGCTTCAGAAAAATTATATCACTATAGAAAGAGGCGCATTGCAAGGTATTAAAAAAGATATGGCAGCAATTAGCCCAGATGGTTCAATAGTTGGTGTGGTGGTGGAAGTGAATGACAACTACAGTAAAATTATGAGCCTATTACATCGTAATAGCAAAGTAAGTGCATTATTGAAAAGAGATAAAGTAGCAGGAAGTATTGAATGGGATGGATCAGATCCAAATATTTTAACATTGAAAAATATTTCAAAAAGTGCTGCTCCAAAATTGGGAGACACTGTTTTGACAAGCCCTTATTCTTCTAATTTCCCAGCTCAGTTAATGATTGGCAAGGTGACCAAAATAATCCAAGATCCATCTAGCAATTTCTTAACACTAAGCGTACAATCAGCTACTAATTTTTTCACATTGGAATATATTTATTTGGTAGAGAATAAGAGGATGGCCGATCAAAAAGCAGTTGAACAAAACGAGATAAAGAATGAATAGTATTTTAAAAAATAGTGCTCGTTATGTATTGTTCTTGTTGATTCAAATAATCATCTTGAACGAGATACCTCCTATTCATCAATTTATCACCCCCTATGTTTATTTTTTATTTTTACTATGGCTTCCTTTTGGGACCAGTAGATTAGGTTTAACAGTGCTTGGTTTTGTATACGGCTATTCTTTAGATTTATTCACTAATACACCGGGGCTTCATGCTGCAGCTTGTACACTTATGGGATATGTTCGTCCAACCATTCTAAATTTATTGTTAGCACAAGAAGCAACAGAAGAACTAAATAGAGAACCAAGCATTGGCACCATGGGATGGGGACCTTATTTTATCTATGTATTCATTCTAACATTCATTCACCATTTCTATTTAGTTCTTTTGGAATGGTTGCAATTTGGCAACTTCACCTATTTTATTGGAAAAGTAGTAGCAACAACAATAATGAGTATTTTTTTAATATTATTACCAGAACTCATTACCAACAGAAGAAAGCTCAAAAGATAATTCATGGCATTGTACAACTCCAACAGAGGTGGCATCATACAAATCATTATTGGTGTCATTTTTGTAATACTTATTGGACAGTTAATTAGTTTGCAAGTTGTATCCAATAAATACAAACTAGCTGCAGACAATAATGCAATTTTTAGAAAAATCATTTACCCAGATAGAGGGATTATTTACGATCGTAAGAAAAGAGCTTTATTAGAAAATACAATCAGTTACGACTTAGTGGTAATACCCAATGAGGCAAAAGGAGTGGATACCAACACGCTTTGTGAAATCTTAAAAATAGATAAGGAAGAATATAAAAAAAGAATGATCGAAGTGATCATCAAAAATTCTAGAGTAAAGGCTGGAACATTTGAACCTTTTTTGACTCCAGAATTATATGCGCAACTAACAGAGAACTTATATCGCTTTCCTGGCTTCTCTTTATCAGAAAGATCTATTAGAAATTATCCATATAATACTGCAGCGCACGTATTAGGCTATGTAGCAGAAGTAGACGTTAACTTTTTACAAAAACACGAAGAAGAAGGCTACGAAATGGGCGATTATGCTGGCATGACCGGATTAGAAAAACAATACGAATCTATTTTAATGGGACAAAGAGGTGTGAAGCGATACTTAAGGGATAATAAAGGAAGAATTCAAGGTGCTTACGAAAAAGGTGAGTTTGATACGCTTGCCATTGCTGGAAAAAATTTATTTACCAGTATGGATGTTGAAGTACAGCAATTAGCAGAAAAATTATTACAAAACAAAGTGGGAAGTGCTGTAGCCATCAATCCAAAAACAGGAGGAGTGATTGCCATGGCAAGTAGCCCAGGGTATAATCCTAATTTATTGACAGGTAGCCAGAGAAGAAAAACCATTGGAAGATTATTATTAGATACAGCCCGTCCAATTTATAACAGAGCGATTAAAGGGCAGTATCCTCCTGGCTCTACTTTCAAACCATTGGGAGCCATTATTGCATTAGACGAAGGATTAATTACCCCTTCCTATGGATACAATTGTTTTGGAGCTTACGGCGCATGTGGAGATCCAAGGAAATGCGAACACCATAATGCAGGTCATGCTGCCAACTTGCAATTAGCATTGGCCAATTCTTGTAACTCCTATTTCTTACATGTATTTAGAATGGCGATAGATAATCCAAAATACAAAAATGCCAAAACAGGTTATTTGAAATGGAAAGATTACATGAATTCTTTTGGATTTGGTAGAAAATTAGGCGTGGATTTACCCAGTGAAAACAAAGCGAATATTCCAGATACAGCTAAATACAATAAAGATTTTGGCAACCCTAGATATTGGAATAGCTGTTACATGTTAACATTAGGAATTGGTCAAGATAGAATGACTGCTACCCCATTACAATTAGCCAATAGCATGGCATTTATTGCCAATGATGGATACTACTATACTCCGCATTTTGTAGATAGTATAGAAGATGAGAGTGAACAAGATGCTGCTATGTTAGAGAAGTTTCGTACCAAACAAAAAGTAACCAAAATCCCCTCCAGTATTTTTAAGGTAATCAAAGAAGGCATGCACGATGTTACAGTGTATGGTACTGCAGCTTTTATTAAAGTACCAGGACATGAATATTGTGCTAAAACTGGTACTGCTCAAAATCCCCACGGAAAAAATCACTCATTATTTGTTTGCTTTGCGCCAAAAGATAATCCCAAAATTGCCGTGGCGGTCATTGTAGAAAACGCAGGTTATGGCGCAACATGGGCAGGACCTATTGCTACATTAATGATGGAAAAGTATTTAAATGATACCTTAACGCCAGAAAGTACATTAAAGGCTGAAACACTTTCACAAGTGGATTTAATGCCACAGGCCATCAAAGATTGGTATGTACGAAATAACAAATCAGCTTATTTAACTCCTTTAGAGTACAATAATGATGAATTATCAGACGTTTGGGATATGGAGATGTTGGCATCGGACGCTATTCCAGCAAGGATTCCAAAAGACACCATCAAAAAAGATACCAACACAAAAAGTGCTTTACCTACTGCGCCAACAGCCTTACCTAAAACAAATAAGGATAGTGCAGTGCTGAATAATAAAAAGAAGATCATCAAAAACAAAGTGGTCAATCAAAAAAAACCGGCTATAAAAAAGAAGACTACCCTTAAAAATGTCAACCAGCTCTAACCAAAACAATTTTTCCAAAGGCACAGATTTAGCTGTAATTATTTTATATATGATTATGGTGACGATAGGTGTTTTGTGTATTTATATGGTTGAATACAATCCAAATACAAGTTGGAGTACTTCTTTTATCACTGCAAAAACAAACTATAGCAAGCAATTTTACTTTGCTATATTTTGTAGTTTCATAGGAATATTCATTTTATTAATGGATAGTAAAGTATTTACTGCCCTAGCCAATATTTTATACGCAGGCGGGATCTTATTGATGCTCGCAACCTTTGTGTTAGGTAAAAATATCAATGGTTCCAAAAGTTGGATACCTATTGCAGGTGGATTTAATTTACAACCTGCAGAGTTATGTAAAATTTTTACAGCTTTATTCCTGGCTAAATTTATATCTAAGCCCGAAACAGATTTTACTAAATTAAAATCACATTTAATTGCAGGGGGGATGATTGCTTTGCCAGCTGTTTTATCCATCATGCAACATGAATTAGGATTGGCATTGGTGTATAGCGCTTTTCTATTTGCGATGTATAGAGAAGGATTGCCCGCAGCGATTTTAGTCATAGGATTATCATTTGCTGTATTGGTGATTGCAGCCTTATTATTGGAGCCAACTGTTTTAGCGATCATCTTAACAGTAATTGCATCGTTGATCATTTTATCCATGATTAAAAGATTCAAAAGAAATAAAAATACCATTCTAGTTGTAATAGGTATTTGGGCTATTTGTTTTGGTACAGTCAGATTTGTAGTGCCTTATATCTTTAATAATGTATTAGAGTGTTATCAAAGCACCCGTATTTATAGCATGGTAGGTAAAGAATATGACTGCGGCATGAATATAAAAGCAGCGGCAAGCATGGCAGTTGGTAAAAAAAGTATCAAGCCAGATGATTATAATGTAAAACAAAGTAAAATCGCCATTGGTTCTGGCGGTTTCTGGGGAAGAGGCTTTTTAAAAGGAACTCAAACCAGAGGAAAATATGTACCTGCACAACATACCGATTTTATATTTACCTCTTTAGGGGAAGCCTTTGGATTTGTTGGGACATTTACTTTCTTAGCATTATACTTATTCTTCTTGTTTAGATTAATTAGAATTGCAGAAAGACAAAGAAGTACTTTCTCTAGAGTATACGCATACAGTGTAGTAGGAATTTTTCTTTTCCATATTGCAGTCAATATTAGTATGACTATTGGCTTATTTCCAGTGGTGGGTATTCCATTGCCATTAATTAGTTATGGCGGATCTTCTTTACTTACATTCACTGCATTGATTTTTATTTTATTAAGATTAGACGCTGATAGACAAATGGTGCTTCGTTAATGCTTATTTTTGCGGTATGCATATTCATCCCTTATCAGAAGGTAGTTTTACAATAGATCAAACCAAAGTATTCGTTCCCTTCAATACTGCCATCGAAAACTTACAGGAAAGACCTAAAGGAAGCATATTGGTGGAGATACAGCCTTTTGTGGTGATTACGGAGACGGATATTATTTTATTAGATGCTGGCTTGGGTTATTTGAATAAATCAGGGAAATTGCAAATACACGAAAACCTGATGTCCCTTGGTATAGACCCATCTAGTGTTACTAAAGTATTTATGAGTCATTTACATAAAGACCATTCAGGAGGTTTGACTTATGTCGATCCAATAAGCCAACAAAGATTTATCAGCTTCCCCTATGCTAAACATTATATTCAGAGAAGAGAATTTGAATTTGCCATGGAAGGGGGTAAATCATCCTATATACCTGAGCAGATAAGTATTTTTGAAGAATTTAGTGGGGTTATCTGGTTAGAAGAAGATGAAGGAGTGATTGATCATTATATACATTACAAACTAAGTGCCGGACATAGTAAATTTCATCAAGTAGCATGGATGAAGGAACAAGATGAAATTATTTTTTATGGAGGAGATGAAGCTCCTCAACTTCAACAAATGCGTTCAAGATTTATTGCTAAATATGATATGGATGGGAAAAAAGCCATGCAATGGAGACAAACCTGGTGGGAAGAAGGTAATACAGCAGGTTGGCAATTTGCCTTTTACCATGATATAAGTCATCCAACTTGGAAAACAAGTACTCCTATTTAAAACAAACATTCATTAGGAATCAATAGGGATAAGGGTTTCAGGGGATCCTCCTAATTATTTTGTACCTTTAGTGCAAGATGATCTCTAATAATAATTACTCCATTCAATTTAGAAGAAATGTATCTGACAAATACATTATCTATAATAGCCTGTTTGCCGCTTTACCCTATTCTGGGATTGCGAATGTTGGTGCATTACTTCCAATTATGTTGCAAACCTGCGAAGAAGGCTATGCAAAAACAAAGTCTCCTTTAGAAATTATTGACTACTTCTTTAAGCAACATACCGCAGTTGCATCTGAAAAAGAAAAAATAGATCATTTGTTTAAGTATGTGCAGTATATGGAAAGACAGGTGGTTTTATTTGATGCAATTGAAGATGCTGCCTTTACCTCTGTGAATGATATAGAAGGAACGGGAAGCTTGAAAGCTTTAATTAGAGAAGCTAATTTTGCCGGTAAAACACAGGCATTAAGAAATAAACTCAAAACCTTTAAAGTTAGAATTGTTCTAACAGCACACCCTACTCAGTTTTATCCTGCAAATGTTTTGGGTATCATTCATGATATGGGTGATGCTATTGGAAAAAACGATTATCACACTATTAATCAATATATTCAACAATTAGGCTTAACACCTTTCTTTAATAAAAAGCAACCTAGCCCAACAGACGAAGCACAAACCTTGATGTGGTATTTAGAAAATGTTTTCTATAATGCTGTTGGTAATATTTATGATACCATCGTAAAAAATGTATTCGACAATGATTATAATGCAGCCAACCCATTTATCGAATTAGGCTTCTGGCCAGGTGGAGATAGAGATGGTAATCCATTTGTGAATGCTGCCACCACTATCAAAGTGGCGCAATTACTAAGAAGTAGCAGTATTGTCTCTTACTATAGAGATGTTAGAAAATTAAAACGTAAGTTAACATTTGCTGGCGTTGATACTATTTTGAATAGTTTGGAAGCAAGACTATACGAGAATGTATTTAGACCAGAAAACAGTAGTCCAATATCTAGTGAAGAGATCATAAGTAATTTAACTACCATTAGACAAAAACTAATCCATGAAGATCATTCACTTTATTTAAATAAGTTAGAGAGCTTGTTGAATAAAGTAAAAATATTTGGAACGCATTTCGCTTCATTGGATATTAGACAAGATAGTAGAATACATCATAAAGTTTTGATGGACCTTGGGGTATTACCTAACAACTATCTAAGTTTAGATGAAGTGAATAAACTTAATTTACTGTCTACATTAGAAGGGAAGATCAATCCTGACAATTTTGAAGAAACCATTACTAGAGATACCCTAGAAAGTATTTACGCAATACAAACCGTACAAGCACTCAACGGAGAAGCTGGTTGTCATAGATATATTATTAGCAACTGCCAAACTGCAGTAAATGTAATGGAACTCTTCGCTTTATTGCGCCTATGTGGAATGAATGAACAGATCAGCAATATTGATATTGTTCCTTTGTTTGAAACCATCGATGATTTGGAAGCTTCAAAACAAATCATGGAAAGTTTATATCAACACCCTATCTATGCTGCTCATTTAGCTGCGAGAAAAAATCAACAGCCGATCATGCTGGGATTTAGTGATGGTACAAAAGATGGCGGTTATTTACAAGCCAATTGGGGTATATATAAAGCAAAAGAAGTATTAACTGCAATATCCAGAAAAAATAATGTTGTAGTAAGTTTCTTTGATGGAAGAGGTGGACCTCCATCTAGAGGTGGTGGTAAAACCCATCAATTTTATGCATCTATGGGAAATCAAATTGAAAACCAAGAAATTCAAATAACAGTTCAAGGACAAACCATTACCTCTACCTTTGGCACCGTACAATCTGCACAATACAATTTAGAGCAATTATTAAGCGCAGGAGTAAGTCATGAATTATTTTCTGAAACAAGATTACAGATGTCTGAGCAAGATAAATGGATCTTACAAGAATTAGGGAACATTAGTTATACAAGCTACCAACAACTAAAAGAAGACCCACGATTCTTACCTTATTTACAAAAATTTAGTCCGTTAAACTATTATAGCAAAAGCAATATTGCTAGTAGACCTGCTAAAAGAGGTGCTGGCAACACATTGAGGTTTGAAGATTTAAGAGCTATTCCATTTGTTGGAAGTTGGAGCCAAATGAAGCAAAATGTTCCAGGCTTTTATGGCGTGGGTACTGCTTTACAAGTATTAAAAGAAAAAGGATTATGGAAAGAAGTGCAATCACTTTTTAACAATATTGCTTTCTTTAGAACACTCATAGATAATAGTATGATGAGTATGGTGAAGTCTAATTTTGCCATTACCAAATATGTAGACAAGGATCCTCAATTCTCAGCAATCTGGAATACGATTAAAAATGAATTTTTACTCACGACGCAATTGTATTTAGAACTAAGTGGTGCAAAAAGTCTTATGGAAAATGATACCGTTGGGAAACATTCCATTTTATTACGAGATAGAATTGTTTTACCACTCTTGACTATTCAACAATACACATTGAATAAAATGCAAGATGAAAACTTGAGTGCCGATTCAAAAAGTGCATACGAGAAATTATTAACCAGAACCATGTTTGGTATTATCAATGCTTCAAGAAATTCTGTCTAATTAAACAGGGGCTTTTGTATCCTTCCATTTCCACAGATGCAAACAAGCATAGGTTTTATACGGTGTCCAATTTTCAGCTATT
>CANHUW010000008.1 GCA_947463975.1 Bacteroidota bacterium | reverse complement strand
TGAAAATATTGAATAATAAATAACCCATTAAACTTCCATATAAAGTGCTGTTGATTGGCTTGGAGGTAATCATACATGTGCCATTTGCACATCCTACATAATTCCAGTATAAGAATCCAGCTATGGCGCCAAACAATATGCCAATTAGACTCAACTTGTTTTTAGTTAACCAATTTGTCATAAAATCAATTTTATCTAATCTTCCCAATTAAAACATTCCAAGGACCTCCGTTATAAACTTCAACTCCTGCACCTTGAAGTATTCTCTTTGCCATGCCACTTCTTGAGCCACTTCTACATACAGTAATAATTGGCTTGTTCATATTTTTAATCGTTTTAATTTCTCTTTGGATTTTATCCAAAGGAATGTTTTTAGAACCTTGAATATGTCCATGATCGTATTCTTGAGGTGATCTAACATCAATTATAATAGCACCGTTCTCTTTCAACGCTTTAAAATTGGTACTAGGACCAAATAATTTTTTTAAAAATCCAAACATATTAATTATTATTTATGATATTATTTAAAGTAAAGATACCGCCTCCGTTATAAGTTTCAGTAATGCCATTTTGTTGTAGAAGATTAGTTGCAATACTGCTTCTACCTCCACTCATACAGTACACAATTAATGGCTTTGGTAGTTCTTGAATCTCATGTAATTTTGTTTCTAGGATATCTAACGGCATGTTAATTGCTCCATGAATATGTTCTCCATCATATTCCATTTTACTTCTAACGTCTAATAAAGTTCCTTGATTTGATTTGATTTTTTCAATTAGGTTTTGCATAGTTTTACTTTTTCTAACGCAAAGTTGATGCAAATATCATTTTTGAAAGGTGATATTTATCACATTGAAAAATTATTTCTTAATCCAATCAAATGAGTTTCTACTTAAAGCAATCCAGCCATTATTTTCCATCTTTTTTAATAATCTACTAATTACTTCTCTAGAGGTATTTAAATCGTTGGCAATTTCTTGATGTGTAAGCTTAATGGTATTACCAAACTGTTGAACTTGTCTTTTTATATAAAATTCAAGTCTTTCGTCCATATTTTTAAAGGCAGTTTCATGGATGGTTTTCAATAGTTCTTCATATCTATTTCTGTATGTACGAATTACAAAATAATGCCAGCTTTTATATTCGTTAAGCCATTTATCCATAAATTCAATAGGTATAGCAAGATAACTAATATCTGTTACGGCCTTAGCTAATACTTGACTTTGCTCTAAGTGGTAATTACAAACCAAAGTCACTGCACATGCTTCTCCTGGATTTAGATGGTACATAAAATACTCTGAACCTTCTTCGTTTTCTTGAAAAAGTTTAACAGTACCTTCTACCACTAACATAGTTGATTTAATGTTTTGACCTTTTTTAAGTAAAATAGAGCCTGCTTTGGCAGTTCTTAATTCAGCATGTTCAGCAACTGCATCATATAAGCCCTTTTCCCAATCAGGGAATAATTTAATTAATTCCTCTTTACTTAACATTTTTCTGAAATTTCTTTTGTGAAGATACTGCTTATTGTAATAAATGTCACACAAGATTTTAAATACTAAAATTACTTTTGTAAAAATATTGATCATGAATAAACTAATGTCAAATATAGATTGGATATTAATGTTGCGTTTAGTGATGGGAGGTTCAATGGTATTCATTGGATATCAATCAAATGATTATATACCTGCAATTGCTGGAGGGTTTTTCATCGTATATTCAATTATAGGTGCTAAATATAAAATAGGCTGTGGCTATAATTCCAATTGTGGAGTATCGATCAATAAAAACAATCAATTTAAAATGCCTAGTGTAAAGGAATCTAAAGCAGTTGAATTTACTGAATTAAAATAAATTGTATGTCAAATAATGAAACATTTGGATCTATCATTAAAGGAGATAAACCTGTTTTGGTAGATTTTTTTGCAACATGGTGTGGTCCTTGTAAAATGATGCCTCCTATTCTAGAAAAAGTACACCAACAAATGGGGGAGCAAGTTAGGATTATAAAAATAGATGTAGATAGAAATCAACAATTAGCCACTGAATTAAATGTATCCAGCGTACCCACTTTAGCGATATTTAAAAATGGCGAAATTAAATGGAGACAAGCTGGTGTGCAACAAGCCGGTGTATTAGTTGATTTGCTTAAACAATATATTGATTAGCCAAAATAGTAAAATTATTTATTTCTTTTAATGTCCATTCGGTATTTTTATTCATCTCTTTTGACATTATTCTAGCAACTTCTGGTGCAACCTGAATCGCTACTTTTGCATCTAAATAAAGTATGCGAATTCTTCTTGCTAAGATATCTTCTAGGCTCATTGCCATTTGATGCCTAATGGCATAAATAATTTCTGCTTTTATAAAATCAAAATTTTCATGAATAAGTTGATTCATTTCAGGGTTTTCAGCAACTATTTTTTTGACTATGTCTGGTTTTAAAGTTGGTTTGAAAATACTTAAATCATGCGTAATGCACTTTGCATGAATTAATTTACCAATAAATATGGCATTATTTACAGCATCTTCTGCCATTTTCCTATAAGTTGTCCATTTACCGCCAGTTATGGTAATTAAACCTGAAGTAGAAACTGATAGCGCATGAGCTCTTGATAATTTAGCAGATTGAATATTATCATGTTTTATTAGGGGCCTTAATCCTACATAAACAGATAAAATATCCTTTTTGGATATAGGAGTTGAACAATATTGATTAAAATGCGAAATGATAAAATGAATCTCTTCTTCTAGCGGCTTTGGTTCGATATTAATTTTTTCTATAGGCGTATCTGTTGTTCCAAGTATCACTTTGTCATACCAAGGCACTGCAAATAAAACTCTTCCATCAGATGTTTTAGGAATCATCATTGCATTTTGTCCTTTAAAAAAATAAGGATCAATTACTAGGTGAATACCTTGTGAGGAAGTTACATAGTCGTGTAATTGGGTGTCATCTAATTGCATTATCGCATTTGTAAAAACCCCCGTTGCATTAATTACGGCTTTTGCATTTATTTGTATAGTTTCTTCATGAATACTATCAATAAACTTTAAACCAGTTATTTTTTTATTCGTTTTAATAAGCTCAATTGCTTTACAATAATTTAATACAGTTGCACCATACTGAATAGCAGTTTCTGCCATGTCAATACATAAAGCAGTATCGTCAAATTGTCCATCATAATATAAAATACCACCCTTAATTTTACTTTGTTGAATGTCGGGAATATCTCTGATGACTTCTTTTTTATTGAGTAATGTAGTTTTACCAATTGAAAGTTTCCCAGCCATTAAATCATATAATTTCAATCCGATAGCATAAAACCATTTTTCCCATAAGCTATATACTGGTATGATAAATGGCTGGATGGAAGAAAGATGAGAGGCATTTTTTAATAACCTTCCCCTTTCTCTTAATGCCTCTAGCACTAACCCAATATTACCTTGTTGTAAATATCTAACACCCCCATGCAGTAGCTTGGTTGATTTGCTAGAAGTTCCTTTTGCAAAATCATATTGTTCAATTAATAAACATTTGTAGCCTCTAGAGGCTGCATCAATAGCAGATCCAAGTCCAGTCGCTCCGCCACCAATGATGACAATATCCCAATTTGGATTTGATTTTAGTTCATCTAATTGTTGTGTCCTATTCATCTGCTATAAAGTTCATCATTTCTTTGCTATAATTATTTTTTTCTATCATATTTCTTATAAGAAGAAATAGATTTGTTTATATTTAGTACAGTATATCCAATGTTGATTTTCTCCATTAAAACAATATCTAATGAAAAATATATACTTGGTTTTTCTATTATCTGGTTTCTTTTGCGAGGCAAATGCACAAATTCCAGAGGGCAAATCAGTCATAAGCTCTTTGTATGTATATGATCTAGGTTCTGGTCAATCTAAATTGGTTACGAGAGAGTTTAGGCATTTTGAAGCACCAAACTGGTCAAGAGATGGGCAGTATTTTTTAATCAATGCATATGGTAAATTAGAAAAAATGTCAATGACTGGTGATAGAATGGGATATTTAAATACAGGTACGGCGCAAGATTGTAATAATGATCATGGATTTAGTTTTGATGGGAAGCAATTATTTATTTCATCTGGCAAGGCAGGTATGAAAGAACATAGCTCATTTATTTATAAAGTTGCTTCAAGTGGAGGCGAGCCAGTGCAGTTAACACCTAATACACCTTCTTATTGGCATGGTGTTTCGCCAGATGGCAAAACAATGGTGTATTGTGCGTCTAGAAACGGTAATTATGATGTGTACGCTATGAGTACAGAGGGTGGGGAAGAAAAAAGATTAACTACTTCTGAAGGCTTGGATGATGGTCCGGAATATAGCCCCGATGGTAAGCATATTTACATTAATTCCTTTAGAACCGGTCATATGCAAATATGGAGAATGAATAGTGATGGATCTAACCCAGAACAAATGACTTTTGATGAGAAGTCGAATTGGTTTGCACATATTAGTCCAAATAATAAAGTAGCAACCATCATTAGTTATGATGAAGATCAAAAACAAGCGCACCCTTTTGGCAAGCAAGTTCGAATTAGATTATTAGATCTTCAGACAAAGAAAATCAAAGACTTAACGGGTCCATTTTATGGAGGACAAGGAACCATCAATGTACCTTCTTGGAATCCAGAGGGAACAAAGTTTGCCTATGTACAATATGAATTGTTTTAGTGAGCACTAAATTAATTTCATTTCAATAGGATCCCAGTGGATTGGCTTTAATTGTTCTGCACTTAAATTACAAGCAATCGATGGGGCTGCAGCTCTTAATCCAAATGATGCATCTTCTGGTATAGCAGATCCTGTTCTTATGCCGTTGAAAAATACAATCATATGATCTAGTCTATCGTCGTAATCATTAGGCGCATCAAATGCCATTTCTTTCCCAAGATCATATCCGCCATCTGTATCATCTCCGTATTCAGACTTATACCATTTTTTAAACTCTTCTTTTTGTTTATTAGAAAAACTATCAAATGAATCATAACCGCCATAACCAGGAACCGCTCTTCTTTTAATAGTTCTTAATTTAAATCCATTTCCATTGACATCAATGACTCCTTCAGTGCCAATGAGTTTTAAACCAAATGGTCCTTTGCCTTCACCATCAGTCAAGTTCACTCTTGTAGTCACATGAAATGCGCCATGTTTATCAGATGCTTGATAATTCATGACAGCATTAAATATATCATAAGCATCTCTTCCATCTTTCCAAAGCTTTAAATTGGCAATACTTGAAATCATATTGGGTCCCTTCGCTTCTGTTATGGTATGAATGCCTGTTAATAAGTGTACAATTAAATCTCCTGCAGCGCCAGTTCCATAATCTTTGTAATTACGCCATCTAAAAAATCTTTTAGCATCAAAAGGTACTTTAGGAGCTGTTCCTAAAAAAGCATTAAAATCAATTGTTTCTGGAGATGCATCTAATGGAATGGAATACTGCCATGCTCCTCTAGCATCCGATCTATCACAAAAAGATTGTATCATGGTTAACTCACCAATTACACCTTCTTGTAATTTCTTTTTTGCCTCTAGAATGCCCACTGCACTTGCCATTTGACTTCCTACTTGAAAAACTTTTCCAGTTTCTTTTTGTGCATTAATAATTCCCCAACCTTGTTCAATTTTTTGAACCATTGGTTTTTCACAGTAAACATGTTTGCCAGCGCGCATAGCATCAATAGCAATCTTTTGATGCCAATTATCTGGTGTACATACTAGAACTGCATCAATATCTTTTCTATTTAAAATTTCTCTGTAGTCTCTCGTAGTATAAATATGGTTACCCCATTTTTCTTTAGCACCTTCTAATCTGCCTGTATATAAATCGCAAACTGCTACTAATTCAACACCAGGCACTTTAAGTGCTGTATCAGTATCAAAATGTCCAATAATACCGCAGCCAATTAGTCCAATACGAATTTTGTCATTTGCACTAACTTTTATTGTTGATTTGATTAGCTTTGAAGGAGTATCATTATTATTTGCAGCTGCAGTATTTCCAACAGCCAATAAAGCAACTGATCCTCCAAAGTTTTTAAGAAAATTACGGCGGTTATTTTGCATAGCATTATTGTTTGCTTAAAGTTAATGCATTAAAATCAAAATTTTTTTCCGTTTTTAGGCCACTAGCTAATCATCCTTATATATAAATCTTCTACTTCTTTTCTAGCCCAAGGAGTCTTTCTCAAAAATTTTAAACTTGAGTTGATGCTGGGGTTGCTATTAAAACAATTGATTCGAACATGTTGTCCAAGAACTTCCCAGCCGAAATGTTTGACTAACTCAGTAAGTATGAATTCAAGGGTTTTCCCATGTAAAGGATCTTTGGAAGCTTGTTGCATATACAATATTAAGTAATTTGCTGTCATGAAGACAGAGAGATACTTTATTATTTATAAGCCAGTCAATATGGTCTCTCAATTTATTAGCTCACATCAAGTTAGATTATTAGGCGATTTAAATTTTGATTTTCCAGAAGGCACACATGCCATTGGAAGGCTAGATCAGCATTCTGAGGGGCTTTTACTATTAACTACCAATAAAAAAATAACGAAGCTATTATTTCAAGGAGCAAAACCACATTTGCGTACTTATTTAGTTCAAGTTAAAAATAAAGTTAGTAAAGGGACGGCTGAGATATTATCCAAGGGTATTGAGATTAGTGCAAACAATGGAAAAAAATATATGACCCATCCATGTATTGTTAAAATAGTACATAAGCCTAAATATATTACCGAACCTGAAGTTCCATTACATCCTAATGCTGAACACTCTTGGTTGGAAATTAGTTTAACGGAAGGCAAGTTTCATCAAGTAAGAAAAATGGTTGCTGCTGTACATCATAAATGCATTCGCTTAATTAGAACATCCATTGAAGATATTGACATAAAAAATTTATTGCCTGGTGAAGTCAAAGAAGTAGATGAACAATTCTTTTTTGAAAAATTACACTTATAAATTTATTGAGGTGGGAACCAAGTGCCAAATTTGGTAAGATCTACATTGCCGCCAGATAAAATAATGCCTATATTTTTTCCTTGGAACAATTCTTTATTTCTAATGGCTGCAGCCAAGGGCACTACACAGCTTGGTTCAACAATAATTTTCATTCTTTCATATACTAATCTCAACGTAGCTTTAATTTCTTCTTCGGATACCAATAAAATATCCGTTACATGTTCTTTAATAATCGCTAAAGTTCTTTCAGACAAGGTTGTCAATAAGCCATCTGCAATGGTCTGAATAAATGGCGCTTTCTCTACTTTGCCAGACCGAATACTTAAAATTGCATCTGCGGCACCTTCTGGCTCTCCTCCATATACTTTCAAAGAAGGTTTATAATAGTGTGCACCAAGGCAAGTGCCTGATAATAAACCACCTCCACCTACTGGTGTAATGACAACATCTAATTGGGGTACTTCTTCTATCAACTCTTTTACACAGGTTGCTTGTCCTGTAATTACCCTATCATCATCATATGGATGTATAAATTCAGCACCTGTTCTCTCTACTACCTCATTCAATGCAGTTTCTCTTGCAACTTGGTTGGCTTCACAAATAATTACTTCAGCCCCATAGCCCCTCACTGCATCTACCTTCACTTGAGGAGAAGACTTGGGCATGACGATATACGCTTTTATACCCAGCATTTTTGCTGCATAGGCTAGTGCTTGTGCATGGTTCCCAGATGAATGTGTAGCCACTCCATTTTTTACTTTCGTAGCATCCAAACTTAAACTTGCATTCATGCCGCCTCTAATTTTGAATGCACCAATTTTTTGAAAATTCTCACATTTGAAAAAGAAATTGATTCCAAACATTTCATTGATACTCTTATTGGTCATTACCGGTGTGTGATGTATATAAGTGTCAATTCTTTCTGCTGCTTTTTCTATGGCTTCTTTGGTAATTCTCATAGGGATGAATTTAACAAAATTGGGTGATATCATTAGAGAACATGAATTTAACAAAAAAATTAACCATCATCGTTTCATTGTTTATAATAGTTTGATTATATTTAATAATTCAAGAATTGCAAACTAGAAAAGTCAATGAAAAATAACGTATTTTCTGCAGAAGAAATAGCACAGTATCATCAAGATGGGTATTTAATTGTAAAAAATTTTTGTTCTAAAGCCGAAACCGACAAAATGTACAGCATTGCATTAGAGGATAATGCTATGACCAAAAACGCTTTGGATTTAAATGATCAATCAGGAAAAAAAACAAAATTGTCTTTATGGTTCACACCTGGTAATGATATTTTTGGATATTTAACAAGAAGTGAAAGAATGGCGAATCGAGTAGGCCAGTTATTAGATAGTAATGCTCCTGTTTGTCATTTTCATTCTAAACTAATGCAAAAAGAACCTAAGGTGGGTGGAGCTTGGGAGTGGCATCAAGATTATGGATATTGGTATAAGAATCAGTTTATGTTTCCGGATCAACTAATTAGTGTAATGGTTGCATTGACTGTAGCGAATAAAAAAAATGGATGTATACAAGTCATTAAAGGTTCTCATAAATTAGGCAGGGTCAATCATGGTTTTGCTGGCGAGCAAGTAGGTGCAGATATGACAATGGTAAATAATGCTTTACAAACCATGGAATTAGTGTATGTAGAAATTGAACCAGGAGATGCATTATTTTTTCACAGCAATATTTTACATCGTTCTGCAGCCAATGAATCTGATTATCCAAGATGGTCTATTATTTCTTGTTATTCTTCTCAATCCAATCTTGCCTATAACGAAACATCCACTTCATGGAAGGTACCTTTAGAGGTGGTTCCTGATAGTGCCATTTTAGAATGGGAAGCAGAGAGTTTGAGTAATGCCGATTTCTTGAAGAAAGAAAATGATCCAGCTTTAAAAGATACAGGATGGGAAAATAAATAAGTATTATGTTATTATTAGGTATTGATATTGGAACATCTTCTATTAAAGTCGCTATTGTTGATGCTGCTTCTAGTAAAACATTAATTACAGTTCAATACCCAGATTCAGAAACTCCTATCAATTCCATTCAATCTGATTGGGCCGAACAAGATCCTGAAATGTGGTGGGAGCATGTTCAGCAAGCCATTTTAAAAGCACATGCCTCAAAGAAATACAATCCTTTAGATATTCAATCCATTGGCATCGCTTATCAAATGCATGGTTTGGTTTTAGTAGACAAGCAACAAAAAGTTTTAAGAGATAGCATTATTTGGTGTGACAGTAGAGCAGTGGAAATAGGCAATAAAGCATTTAAAAATATTGGCGAAGAAAAATGCTTAAGTCATTTATTGAATTCTCCTGGTAATTTTACTGCATCTAAATTAGCATGGGTAAAAGAAAATGAGCCTGCCGTTTTTCAAAAAATTGATAAAATAATGCTGCCTGGAGATTTTATTGCGATGAAATTAACGGGAAGTATAACTTCAAGTATTGCTGCACTTTCCGAAGGAATTTTTTGGGATTTTAAAAACAAAGAAATTTCAAAAGACATTTTAGAATACTTTGGATTTAGCGAATCTGTTTTTCCGCTAGTGAAAGATGTGTTTAGTACGCATGGGATTTTACATAGCCATTCGGCAACTGCACTAGGATTGAAAGAAGGTACTCCTATTTCATATAAAGCAGGTGATCAACCTAATAACGCACTTTCACTAAATGTATTGGAACCCGGTGAAGTTGCTGCAACTGCTGGTACAAGCGGTGTTATCTATGGTGTGGGAGATACCTTAGATTATGATAAAGCTTCTAGAATTAATCAATTCGCACATGTCAACTATACGCAACAAGAAAATAGATTAGGTATGCTATTGTGTATCAATGGCACTGGCATTATGAATAGTTGGGCAAAGAAATGGATTGGTGATATAGGCGACTATGCACAAATGAATATGGAGGCATCTAAAATTGCCTTAGGATCAGAAGGGCTTCAGGTATTGCCTTTTGGTAATGGAGCGGAGAGAATTTTTAATAATAAAATAATTGGCGCTCATTTTTTGAATTTGAATTTAAATAAACATACTGCTCCACATATGTATCGTGCAATACAAGAAGGCATTGCTTTTTCTTTTAGGTATGGTTTAGACATCATGCGTGAGAATGGGATTACTCCTACCATTATTAGAGCAGGTAACGCGAATTTGTTTAAAAGTACTTTGTTTACAGAAGCTTTCGTAAATACCTTGAAAGTTCCCGTAGAATTATATGATGTGGATGGAAGTGTGGGTGCTGCAAAAGCTGGTGGTATTGGTGCTGGGGTATATACTTCTGCAAAAGAGGCCTTTCAAAATTTTAAAGCCATTCAAAAAATAGAACCAAATGCATCTCTTTCATACGAAGTGTATTATGAAGAATGGATTCAATCACTGAAAAAATTTATTTAAATAATTACTCAATAAATATTTTCTTATGTCAGTAGTATTAGGTAACACAGAATTTTTTAAAGGAATTGGTAAAATCGCCTTCGAAGGTCAAGCGTCTTCTAATCCATTAGCATATAGATGGTATGATGAAAATAAAGTAGTCGCAGGAAAGCCAATGAAAGAATGGTTAAGATTTGCAGTAGCATACTGGCATAGTTTCTGTGGTAATGGTTCCGATCCTTTTGGAGGTCCTTCACAAATTCATCCTTGGGATGCGAAAGCAGATCCCATTGAAAGAGCAAAAGACAAAGCGGATGCTGCTTTCGAGTTCATCACTAAAATGGGCTTGCCTTATTTTTGTTTTCACGATGTAGATGTAGTGGAGTATACTAATGATGTTGTAGACAATGAAAAGCGTTTGCAAACCATGACTTCTTATTTACAAGAAAAGCAAAAAATAAGTGGCGTAAAATTACTATGGGGCACAGCCAATGTGTTTAGTCATAGAAGATATATGAATGGGGCTTCAACTAATCCTGATTTTCATGTACTAGCACATGCAGGTGCACAAGTGAAAGCTGCCATGGATGCAACTATTGCACTAGGGGGAGAAAACTATGTGTTTTGGGGAGGCAGAGAAGGATACATGAGTTTATTAAACACCAATATGAAGCGAGAGAAAGAACATCTTGCTAAGTTTTTACATACAGCAAAAGACTATGCTAGAAGAAATGGATTCAAAGGAACATTTTTTATCGAGCCTAAACCATGTGAGCCTACTAAGCATCAGTATGATTACGATAGTGAAACAGTGATTGGTTTTTTACGTCAGTATGATTTATTAAACGATTTCAAATTAAATATCGAAGTAAATCACGCAACTTTAGCCGGACATACTTTCCAACATGAGTTACAAGTAGCTGCTGATGCAGGCATGTTAGGAAGTATGGATGCCAATAGAGGAGATTATCAAAATGGATGGGATACAGATCAGTTTCCTACAAACTTGAATGAGTTGACTGAATCTATGTTGATCATCATGGAAGCTGGTGGTTTCCAAGGAGGCGGCATTAATTTTGATGCCAAAATAAGAAGAAACTCCACTGACCCTGCAGATTTATTTCATGCACATATTGGAGGCATTGATAGTTTTGCTAGAGCTTTAATTACAGCTGACAATATTTTGCAAAAATCTGAGTATATGCAAATCAGAAAAAACAGGTATACTTCTTTTGATACTGGAGCGGGTAAGGCATTTGAAAACGGACAATTGAGTTTAGAAGATTTAAGAGCCTATGCTATTGAGAAAGGAGAGCCTGCAACTATTAGCGGTAGACAAGAATACCTAGAAAACATCATTAATAATTATATCTAGTTATCGTACTTGGTTTTATTTTCTTATCTTGATGCATGCAAACAACGGTTAAAAAATTAGGTTTATGGACTAGTACTTCATTGGTGCTAGGCAATATGATTGGAGCCGGTGTTTTTATGATGCCATCTACATTGGCTAGTTTTGGGGGCATTAGTATTATTGGTTGGATTGCATCATCTATCGGCGCTTTTTTATTGGCTAAAATATTTGCACATCTAAGTAAAATGATGCCTGGATCGGATGGGGGGCCTTACGCATATTCCAAATCTGCAATGGGTGATTTTGCTGGATTTTTAGTGGCATGGGGATATTTGATTTCTGTTTGGTGCACCAATGCGGCCATAACTGTTTCTTTTATTAGCGCATTAAGTACTTTCATACCTGCATTAGCTACTAATTCTTTATTAGCGGTATTTACTGGATTGGCTACTATTTGGATTTTGACATGGATTAATACATTGGGTGTTCTTGCATCAGGCAAGTTACAATTAGTAACAACTATCTTAAAAGTTGTACCCATTTTTTTAGTAGGTATTATTGGTATATTTTTTATTCAATGGGAAAATTTTTTACCTTTTAATACGAGTGGCACCAGTACACTTTCCGCAATCACCGCAACTACAACGCTTACCTTTTTTGCTTTTTTAGGAATTGAATGTGCGACTATTCCTTCTGGAAGCGTAGATCATCCGGAGAAAACAATTGCTCGTGCAACTTTACTAGGAACTCTTATTGCAACGGCTGTATATATATTAAGTACAGTAAGCATCATGGGTATGATACCCGCAGCTCAATTAAAAACCACCGTAACACCTTTTGCAGATGCGGCAACCATTATCTGGGGCGCTGGCGCTAAGTATTGGGTGAGTGCAGGGGTTGCTATTGCTGCGTTTGGTGCATTAAATGGATATATCTTAATTCAGGGACAATTGCCAGCTGCTATAGCAAATGATCAATTGTTTCCTGCAATTTTTGCAAAGAAAAATAGCAAAGGGGTACCTGCTATAGGCGTTGCGATTTCAAGTGTATTGGTTTCCTTTTTTATGATCATGAATTACACTAAAGGATTAGTTGATCAGTTTAAATTCTTGATCTTATTAACTACACTGACTGTTTTAATACCTTATTTATTTTCTACTGCTGCCTATATTATTTTTAGATTGAAAGAAGCTAATCTTTCAAATTGGGTAAAATATGCTGCTATTACATTAGCAACGTTGGCCTTTTTATTTTTTATGTGGATGATTATTGGTTCAGGGCAAGAGATTGTTTATTGGGGTTTTGTATTAAGTATGTCTTCAATACCTGTTTATGTATGGGGGGTGACAAAGAGAAATAAAAAAAATTAATAAAATTTATACAATGGGTGCACATTCTGAAAGTGGTCAATTAAAATCTGTATTTATTAAAAGAGCAAAAGATGCATTTATTAACGACGCACATATAACAAAGCATTGGGAAGCATTAAATTATTTAGGCAAGCCTGAAATAAATAAAGCATTCATTGAGTACGAAGCTTTTGAGCAAATTTTTAAGGATAATGGCACAGAGATTTTTTATCTTCCTCAGGATGCATCAGTGAATATGGATTCTATTTATTGTAGAGATGCGGCTATTGCAACTTCGCAAGGAATGATTATTTGTAATATGGGTAAAGAGGGCAGAAAAAACGAGCCATTGGCTGAGCAAAAAGCTTTTGAAGCACATGGCATTTCTGTATTAGGTGTGATCAATGCACCTGGAACAATAGAAGGAGGAGATGTGGCTTGGCTAGACGAAAAAACATTAGCCGTTGGACATACCTATAGAACCAACGAAGAAGGCATCAAACAAATTACTACATTGTTAGCTCCATTGGGTGTGGATGTAATTACAGTTCCTATGCCTCATTATAGAGGACCATCTGATGTATTCCATTTAATGTCTGTTCTAAGTCCAGTAGACAGTAATTTAGCTGTTGTGTATTCGCCATTAATTCCAATTGTATTCAGAAACGAATTAATTAAAAGAGGGTATGCATTAGTGGAAGTGCCAGAGGCGGAATTTGATAGTATGGGTTGTAATGTCTTGGCTTTAGCACCTCGAGTTTGTCTAATGGTAAAAGGAAATCCCATCACCAAAGAAAGATTAGAAAAAGCTGGATGCAAAGTCATTGAATACGAAGGAGCAGAGATCAGTGTAAAGGGTGGCGGAGGTCCAACTTGTTTAACAAGACCAGTAGAAAGAACTTAATTATTTCATTAGAATAATTAAAGCAGATCCAATCACCATAATAGTTGCGCCTATTAATTTTTTAAATAAGTGCATCTCATTAAAAAATCGGTGCCCAAGCACTACACTTAATAAAATAGATAATTGAAATAAAGCTAAAGCATAGCCCACTGGCATATGACTTAATGTGTAATTGGTTGACGCTAACATTAGGCCAACGGTGATTACAAGTAAAAAATATTTGATGAGTACCTCGCGATGTATATTTTTAAATTCCTTTTGTATGGAGACTTTGGTGAATAAAATAAAAATAAAAGAAAATCCTGCTCCAAAAATACTCCAGCCAGCAAAAGCAATTGTTAAATTTGAAAGTTCAATTACTTTTTTATCCAACACAGCCTGAATGCCGGTTAATATTAATGCCGCTAATCTATATTGAATTGCAGGTGTTTTAAATAATTGCCAAGAGAATTTTTCCTCTGTTGTATCTAATACAAAATAACTACCTATAATAATGAATAGCATTCCTGCGATACCCCATACATTAGGCACTTCTTTGATTAAGAGATATGCAAATAACATCCCTACTATAGATTTATAAGCATTGATAGGTCCAAGTACAGATAGTTCCCCTTTTTCAAGTGCCTTTACAATAAAGCCATTCCCTAGAGCGCCCGTAATTCCTCCTGCAATGGAGTATATCCAAAATTCAGTATCTAATGATTGAATAGAAATATCGAATACTAAAAAAATACTAATAAAAGCTAAAAGTGTGTATGTTGCTAAGTTGATAAATAAAGGATGCTGTCCTTTGATGGTTATTTGTTTCTGTAATACATTAGATAATGGATTGATCAATATTCTAATCATTACAGCAAGTAAGGTGAAATTTAAAAAGGAAGCCATTGATTAGATTTTTTATTCCAATTCCAAAGTACAATATCCCATCCAGTACCCACTTGTTCAATTACGCCAATAGTTTCAAAGCCCGTTTTTTTATGAGCCTTGATGGATCTTGGATTTGCTTGTGATATGTCAGTTACAAGATATTGGTATTGACTGGAAAAATTTTCTTTGTAAAAATTATACATGGTTTGCACTAAACCACGGCCTCTATGCGATTTTCCAACACATAATTGTCCCACTAAAATATAAGATGTGTTTTTGAGCAATTGGCCATCATATTCTAAATTATCAACTGTTTCAAATAAGTGGTCAATTTCTTCGTGCTCTCCTAATACCGCTTTATTAGTTACAATCACATATCCTACTACTTCTTCTCCGTCTTTAGCAATGATGGAAGGATGTTCTTTGTGCATTTTTTTGAGTAATTCAATACTATATTCGGAAGTAACAAATCCTTCTTTCATTGCTTCTTCCTCGCCAATAAGTTTTCTAAGATTCGCATTTTGTAATCTCTTTAAATCATTTAATTCTTGTTCTGTTTCAACTTGTTTGATTAATACCATGATTTATAATTTAGAAATATTCTTTAAATAGTTATATAGAGCAAATTTAGCACCTGATTTGATTTTAGCAGTATAAATACTATTTGTGCCTGAGCTAAAATATGCTGCAATAGCAGCAATGCCTATATATATACCAACTTTAGCTCCAAATAACTCAATGCCTAACACAATAGATGCAATGATACAATGTGTAGCGCCTGCAAAAACTGCCACTAATCCCATAGCGGCTAATAGGGCCAATGGAAGTGGGATAAAGAAATACATGGTACTCCCCAAAGTAGCACCAATAAAGAAAAGTGGCGTTACTTCACCCCCTTTGAAACCTACACTTAATGTTAAACTAGTTAGTAATAACTTCATAATGAAATCGTAATGACCAGCTGGTGTATTGAAGGCATTCAAAATTTCTGGGATACCTAACCCAATAAATTTTTTAGCGTCAAGCAATACAACCATTGCTGCAACAATAATACCGCCAATAAAAGGAATCAATGGTTTGTAATTTATTTTTGCAAAAAGATTTTCGAAAAATTGATTACTCAATGAATACAACAATGCAGTGAATCCAAAAATAAATCCTGCAACCAAGGACCAGATGATGTTTTTAAAATTAAAATCAGGAATTATATTTACTATATAAATACTATGTTGAACATTCCATTTTAAACAAACCAAATGAGCTATATAGGCAGCAAAAATACTGGGTATAATCGATTGCCATCTAATGTATTTAAAGCTCATTATTTCTAATGCAAAAATTGCTCCAGCAATGGGCGTTCCAAATACTGCTGCAAAACCAGCGCTTACTCCCATGATGATGCTGGTTTTTCTTTCTTCTTGTTGTAGTCCAAACCATTTTGCAAATGGAGCGGCAATTGCCCCGCCCATTTGAACTGCTGTACCTTCTCTACCTGCAGAGCCCCCACCTAAATGTGTCAATATTGTTCCCATATACACAAGAGGTGCCATTTTTAAAGGAACATTCATTCCTGGGTAATGGTGTGCATCGATAATTTGATTATTACCTTTATTGGCCTCGTCGCCATAATAATGGTATATACAACCAATGAAGAATCCTATTATTGGAAGGAGATAAATGATCCAAACATGCTCTTCTCTAAATAGTGTAACCCAATCTAAGGAATGTAAAAAAAAAGCTGTAACTGATCCAATGATACTACTTATCAATATGCATATGAATAGCCACTTTGTAATTTGAAGAGGTATTTTTAGTATTGGATGACTATCCGACATTTACTTTTTTTTGAAAAAAGGCTTTATTAAAAGAATGAGTGCGATGATTACCCAAATTATATTCACTACCATGGAGGGATAGGCCTTGTGAAAATACGTATTGATCACAAAAAACAAGCCGCCAATGATATTAGCCCACATGTAGGTTTTGCTATTGGTTTCAATTTTACCCCATAAGTTTAAAGCATAAGAGCCTACAATTAAAACAGAGGCCAGCCAGCCAATACTTTCAATAATTATTTCCTGCTGACTCATTTTTTGGCTTTGTTTTAATAAACTAAATTATGTTAAATTCGAAATTACACTTATTATCAATATATTCGTATTTCTATGAGAGGTAAATTTGTAGCTAGTTTCCTGATTTTTATAATTTTTATACAAGTATTTTCACTTGTGTCATGGGTTTCTATTGCCTCCAATTACTTCTATTCAAGTGAAATTACATGGAGTTTCCCTGTTTCCGAAATGGTGGATGATATGGACGAAGAAGGCGTTAAAATGGGTAATTGGAATGATATTTCACATTATCATTCTTATCATTTCTTAAACAGCATTCAAATTAATAAAGAGCTGCAATATTTGCATTATTCGGAAGATCTTAAAGAGGGGTTTTTCAAGATTTTATATTCGCCCCCCAATAGTATTTAGTTTACACTGATTTTTTTTCATTTTTTGGCAAGATTAATTCAATCAGCCAAAAAATATATACCTATTTAGTTGGTATATCAAAATTTAACATTAATTATTTAGTACATGAACAATCGTAATAAATTGGGCTCTTTCTCATTAAAATTTTTAAAAGATGATCTTCCTGCAGGGTTGGTCGTTTTCTTGGTAGCACTGCCCTTATGTTTAGGTATTGCATTAGCGTCTGGAGCGCCACTTTTCTCTGGAATTATCTCAGGCATTATTGGTGGAATTCTTGTTGCAACAGTAAGTGGTTCTGCATTAAGTGTTACAGGTCCTGCGGCGGGATTAACAGTGATTGTCTTAAATGGAATTACAGACCTAGGCACTTATGATACTTTTTTATTAGCGGTGGTAATGGCTGGAATGATCCAAATTATTCTTGGGTTTTTAAAAGCAGGTATCATTGGATATTATTTTCCTTCCAGTGTTATTAAAGGTATGCTTGCAGCTATTGGTATTATATTGATATTAAAGCAAGCCCCTTTGGCCATTGGTTATGATAAAGCAAGTGGTATACAATATCAAATAGGTTCCATCATTATCGCAGGTGTATCCATTTTAATTATTTTAATTTGGGATTTACCAGTATTTAAAAAATTCTTATTTTTTAAATTTGTTCCCGGAGCATTGATTGCGGTTATTGTAGGCGTTTTATTAAATCAATTTTTTGCTAGCTATCACCCAAATTGGGTTTTAGCAGAAAATCAATTAGTAAAACTACCGGTATCCAATAGTTTTGATGGATTTTTGAATCAATTCACTTTTCCCAATTTCGCAGCATTTACAAATTACAAAGTATATGTACTTGCATTCACCATTGCCATTATTGCAAGTTTAGAGACTTTATTAAGTACAGAAGCTGCAGATAAATTAGATCCCAACAAAAGGGTAACGCCAACTAATTTAGAATTGAAGGCGCAAGGAATAGGTAATTTGATTTCAGGATTGATTGGCGGATTACCCATGACTGCAGTAATTGTTAGAACATCAGCGAATGTAAATGCTGGTGGTAAAACCAAGGTTTCAGCCATTTTTCATGGAATATTATTATTGTTAAGCGTAGCCTTTTTAGCAACTATATTAAATAAAATTCCATTGGCCTGTTTAGCGGCGGTTTTATTAATTGTGGGGTATAAATTAGCAAAAGTTGCTCTTTTTAAAGAAATGTATAAACTGGGTTGGGAACAATTTATACCATTTATAGTAACAATCATTGCAATACAGTTTAGTGATTTATTAAAAGGGATTGCATTGGGCATGTTGGTAGCAATCTTCTATATATTAAGAACCAATTATAGAAGAGATTATGAATTTCATTACGATACATCAAGCCAAACAAAAAAGGTAAAGCTAGATTTATTAGAACATGTAACTTTCATTAATAAAGGTAGTATTGCCAAAAAATTGTCAAGTTTAGAAGATGGTACTATCATTGAAATTAATGCCGAAAAATCGCATTATATTGATTTGGATGTATTAGAGATTATATATAATTTCAAAGACAACGCTGCGTATAGAAATATTCAGGTAGATTTAGTAAAGTCTCCTGAAAGACAAAAAATGAGTGGACATTAAAAATTTAAAAAAATAACAATGGAAAAATTATATTTACGTTTATTAGAAAACAATAAAACTTGGGTGAAAGAACAGTTAGATCTGGATCCTGCTTATTTCGAAAAATTATCAAAAGGACAATCTCCAGAGTATCTATGGATTGGTTGTTCTGATAGCAGGGTGCCTGCTAATCAAATCACTGGCACAGAACCAGGTGAAGTATTTGTACATAGAAATATCGCTAATATGGTAGTACATAGTGATATGAATATGCTAAGTGTATTGTCATATGCTGTTGAAGTTTTAAAAGTTAAACATATCATTGTTTGTGGTCATTATGGTTGCGGTGGTGTGATTGCAGCAATGAAAAATCAGCAATTTGGTTTGATTGATAATTGGCTAAGACATATCAAAGATGTATATCGTTATCATCATAAAGAATTAGATGCTATTGAAGACGAAAATGAAAGAGCAAGAAGGTTTGTTGAAGTTAATGTACAAGAACAGGTACATGATTTAGGCAAGACCAGTATTGTACAAAATGCTTGGAAAAGAAATCAGCCTTTACATATTCATGGGTGGGTATATGACATTAATGATGGATTAATCAATGATTTAAAAGTAACTTTTACTTGTACTAAAGACTTGCATAAAGTGTACCATTTGGATTAACCAGATGTAGCATCAATAGTTTCAAAAAGGCGCCATATTTTGGCGCCTTTTTATTGTATATAAATATATGAAAATGAATTTGTTATGATCTTTTTGACATAAAATCAACTATGTTAACATTAAGTTCATCTAGGCTTAACAATTAGGTAACATTAGAGTCTAATATTTGCATACAAATAAAATATACCGTGAAAAGGATATCATTAGTTATACTTATTATTTTCTCTGCAATTTTTGCAAATGCTCAGAGGGCTAAGGTTTCTGGTAAAGTAACCAACAATAAAAATGAAGTTTTAATTGCTGTTACAGTAAGCTTGAAGTCTGATAAAACTCAAACTACTAAAACAGATGTAGAGGGTAGATACGTTTTCAATATTGATGTAAATAAAGAGTACACATTAGTATTTAATTATGTTGGATACAAAGAGAAGTCTATAACTATCCAAGCAACTTCTGTTGGAGAAGAATTAATTTCTGATATTGTGTTAGATGAATCTGGAAAAAAATTAACCGATGTTGTCGTAAGTGCAACAAGGTCATCCAATAAAGGTGCTACAGACAATGCCTTAATAGCTTATCAAAGAAATGCCAATACAGTATCATCTGTGATTTCTGCTGAATCTATTAGAAGAAGCCCAGATAGAAATACTGCAGAAATCTTAAAAAGAACACCAGGCGCTTCTATACAAGAAGGTAAATATATTATTGTTAGAGGTTTGGCAGACAGATACAATCAGGCTATGTTAAATGGTATTTTATTGACAAGTACAGAGCCTGATCGTAAGACATTTTCCTTTGATTTATTTCCTTCTCAAATTATTGATAACATCATCATCAACAAGGCTTTCGTACCAGAATTACCAGGTGAGTGGGCGGGAGGTTTGATACAAGTGAATACCAAAGACGTTCCAACAAAGAATTTTTTCAATATTCAATTAGGAACAAGTGCAAATAGCATGGTTACAGGAAAAGATTTCTTCAAAGATAAAGGTGGTAAAACAGATTGGTATGGCATTGATGATGGTACAAGATCTTTACCAGCTGGTTATACAACAAAATCCAATTTTGATACATCTAGTTTGGCTTCAAAAACTGCATTAGGTAGAAATATGTCATCTAATTGGGCACCAGTATTAACCACTGCTAAGCCTAATATGAGTTTACAAATGAATGGTGGTTTTGCGGGAACCTTATTTGGTAAAAAAATTGGGGGTATCATTGGTATCAACTATGCAAACGCATACCGTTTCCAAGACAATATCAATAATCAAAACCAAATATCAGATGCTGGTATAAACTCATTCATAGAACTTAAAGACAATAAGTATATCAATGATATCAACATGGGTGCAATAGGGGGCTTGAGTATTTTTTTGAATCCACTGAATAAGATTAGTTACAAAGCTATTGTCAATGTAAAAACAGCCAATGCTTTTACTCAGAGATCAGGTACAATTTTTGACAGACAAGAATTGGTAAAGGGTAATGAATTTGTTTTTGGACAAAATGTTTTCTTTACGAATCAATTAAATGGAGAACATAGTATTTCTCAAAAATTGAAGTTTAACTGGTATGGAGCATTCAATATACTAGATAGCTATACGCCAGACCAAAGAAGAATACTATATGCAAAAAGTATTAATGGAACAGACCCCTATATTTTAAACATCTCCAATACTTTGTCTCAACAATCCGGAAGTAGGGTTTTTCAAACTTTATCTGATTATATCTATACAGGGGGAGGCGATTTAACTTATAAAATTAATCAGCAAACCATTAAGGCTGGTTATATGATTCAAGTTAAAGATCGTTTATACGATGCGCAATTGTTTGCTATCACAATGCCTATAGATAATCCTGCTTTAAGATTATTGCCAGCTGAGTCCGCTTTTACTCCAGAAAATTTTGGTAATGGCTTAGATAATAAATTTGCATTTAACTCTATTCAAAACCGAAATTTCAGATATTTAGCCAATACTATTTTAAATGCAGGGTATGTTCAAATTGATAATAAATTATCAGACGCCTTTAGAGTGGTTTGGGGATTAAGAGTAGAAGATTTTGATCAATTGGTGGGCTCTGTAAAAAAATGGGATCCAAGACACACTTATTCAAGAGTTACCGACTTTTTGCCAGGTGTAAACGCTACTTTAAAACTAACACAAAAAGCTAATTTAAGATTGACTGCTTCGCAAACAATCATTAGACCTGAATTAAGAGAATTATCTGCATTGAATATATATGATTTTGAATTGAATGCATCAGTGGCAGGTAATCCAGGTTTAAAAAGAACAAAAATTACCAATACAGATTTAAGATATGAATTATATCCTCAAGCGGGTGAATTATTTACTGTAGGTGTATTTTATAAGAATTTTGACAACCCAATTGAAAGTATTTTTCAAGAAGCAGGTGGTGGATCTAGTTTATTTTCTTTCCAAAATGCTTTAAAGGCAACTGCCTTTGGATTTGAGATAGAGGGTAGAAAAAAATTAACAAAGCGTTTTACATTACAGGCCAATGGTTCTTATATCAATTCTCAAGTTAAAGATGAAAAATTAGGTGTCTCAAGAAGTTTACAAGGACAATCTCCTTATTTAATTAATACCGGATTATTATATGATGTGGTAGAAAAAGGGTTTAATATGACTGCATTATTTAATCAGGTTGGAAAAAGAATTTACTTAGTGGGTGATATTCAGGCCGGAGCTGGTTCTCCAGATGTATATGAAAATCCTAGAGCATTGGTTGATTTTCAAATGAGTAAAAAATTCGCTAATAATAAAGCAGAAGTTAGATTAACTATTTCCGATATTTTTAATCAAAGACAAATTTTCTATCAGAACAATAATACTAATACCGATTATAATAAGGCAACTGATGGAGTGCGTTTTTCGAGACAATATGGAACTACTTATGGAATAACAATTAATTACTCTTTATAAAAAACAAAATCAAAAACTTTTTTTAAATACAAAAACAATGAAACAATTATTTTATTTATCTCTCGCTTTTTTAGCCATTACTGGTTGTAGAAAGATTGAAATGGATGGCGAAAAAGAAATTTTCGTAGTAACAAAGGAAGTAGCTCCAGTAGGGGTTGTATCTAATACAATCAACTTATCTGGAAAAATAACCAAAGACACTACATTGTATGCCAAAGATGTAAACTACTTATCAGGAATCGTTTATGTAATGAAAGGTGTTACATTAACAGTAGAAGCTGGCGCAAAAGTGCAAGCTAAATCTGGCACGGATGTAGCTTCTTTAGTAATTACACGTGGTGCGAAAATTGTAGCTAAAGGAACTAACGAAAAGCCGATCGTATTTACTTCAGCTTCTGCAAATCCACAATCTGGAGATTGGGGTGGTATTGTTATCTTAGGAAGTGCTACTGTTAATCAGTCTTTAACGTGGAAGGGAGTTGCTGTAAAAGGACTAACTTCAGTTGAAGGAGGCATAAATGATGCGGATGGTTTAGGATTAGCCGGATCTGGTGACGCGGCATTCCCAACTGCAAACGATGCTGATAATTCTGGTATTTTACAATATGCAAGAATTGAATATGCAGGATACGCTTACCAGCCTGATAACGAATTAAATAGTTTAACGATGGCAGGTGTAGGTAATGGCACAACGATTGATCATATTCAAGTAACCTATGCCAAAGACGATGCATTTGAGTGGTTCGGAGGCACAGTTAACTGTAAGTATTTGATTGCTTATAAAACACAGGATGATGATTTTGATACAGACTTTGGTTATTCTGGTAAAGTACAATTTGGAATTGTATTGAGAGATTCAGCGATTGCAGATATCTCTAGATCAGAAGCATTTGAATCTGACAATGATGGTAATGGTTCTGATTTCACTCCAAAAACAACTGCTGTTTTCTCTAATATAACAGCTATAGGTCCAAGAATTGATCCAAGTTTTGGAAGAGGCAATACATTGTATTTAGCAGGTGCACATATTAGAAGAAATTCAGGTATCTCCATTCAAAATGCAATTTTTGCTGGCTGGCCTTTAGGGATATTAATTGATGATACTAAAGTAACAACTAATGGCTCTACGTATAAGAATTTTACAGATAGCGTAGTAAGATTAAAAAATATTACTTTAGCGGGTAATACAGTAAATTTAAGATACGATGGCAAATCAGGCACAACAGTTACGAGTCAAAATGTAATAGATTTATTCTCTACAGCAGCGTTTAGAAATACTATCTTAAATACATCTACTCCGGATATTTTAAAATTAATCTTACCATTCTCTTATACGAACCCTGACTTCACTCCTTATGCAAGTGCTGGTCCTACATGGTCAACAACTACATACGGACCACTAGGTGTTACCGATGATTTAAACTACACAAAAAATGGTTCTTTCACTGACGCTAAATTGCAGGATCCATTCTTTGAAAAAGTTACATTCAGAGGTGCAGTTGCAACTTCAGGTGTTAACCAAACATGGTGGAAAGGTTGGACAGTTTGGAGATAAAATAAAGTATTTAAAATTGTTTTCACATATAGAAAGCGCCCCAATTGGGGCGCTTTTATTTTAATTCTTCTTCTAGTACCTGATCATACAAATGGTGTATTAATCCATCAGCAAGCCCAATTTTAGGAACATATATTTCATCAATATTAGCCCACTTTAGAATACTATTATAAATAGTTAATGCAGGGACTAATACTTCAGCCCTGTCTTGTCGAATATTGTATTTATGCATTCTCTCCTCCACTCCTAAAGGCTCCATTTCTTCATATATTTCTTTAATAGTGCTAGTATCTAAAGGTTTACCATTCTTTGTTCCGCTTA
>CANHUW010000007.1 GCA_947463975.1 Bacteroidota bacterium | reverse complement strand
ATCAAGTTTATTTCAATTTCCACTAGGGAATATGAAAAAAGATTTACAAGCAATGTTGAAGTATTGAATGATCTATATGATACTGGTCAGAGTGTGCAGATTATGGCTGGACATTTTTTTAATTGGGAGTATGCCAATTGGGGAGTAGCAAAATACGGTAAATATCCATTTCTGGCTGTATATATGCCCTTGAGTAATGGATTTTTTGATAAAATGATTCTCCAAATGCGTGCAAGATTTGGAAGTATTATGATCCCTGCTACACAATTTAAATCACAATTTCATCAATACGCAAATAAAGGCCCATATGTTATGGCATTGGCTGCAGATCAGAATCCAAGCAATCCAATGAAGGCATTTTGGGTACCGTTTTTTGGTCAAAACATCCCTTTTGTAAAAGGTCCTGAAAAAGGGGCTATCCTAAATAATACGGCTCAAGTATTTGTACATTTTTATAGTACAAAAAGAGGCTATTACCATATGGAATATTCTTTAATGACTACTTCTCCCCAAGTATTCAAAGAAGGCGAATTGACTGCCATGTATGTTAAAATATTGGAAGAGAAAATAAAATTAGAACCAGCTAATTATTTATGGAGTCATAGAAGATTTAAATACACCTATGATGCTAGCAAACATGCCGCATTATTAGTCTCCTAGTTTTCTTCTACTTTGGGTGGCGCTTTTGAAGTTTCAAAACTAAAGGAATCTTTTAATGCTTGCACTGCTTCCCATCCTCCATTCACTACTCTATTATTATGTATGCCTTCTTTTTTTAGAAGGGTAGAAGCAATACTTGCATCTTCTCCGTTATCACTGATTATATAAATATTAAAGTGTTCATCTAATTCAGACATACTTCCAAGGTCAGCTAATTCCACTAAAGGAATACTTATTGAATTTTTGATATGTCCTTGATGGTATCTATCTTCTTCTCTAATATCCAATACCATCAAGAACTCGTCAAATGGAATGTCCATTGCTAATTCATCTATGTCTACATCTATAATAATATCAAATGAATTCCCAGCTTCCATCCATGCAGTATATCCATTTTCTAAAACCCCTTTATAATTGGTAAAGCCCAGTTTTCTAAATAAAATATCTGCTTCATTTTCTGCACTTGTTGGAGCAACAATTACTATTGGACTATCTAATTGTAGAAAGCCCATCGCAATTAATTTGCCTAATTGATGCTTGGGAGCATGAATGGAATTGGGTATATAGCCTATTAAAAGTTCTTCAAAAGGTCTGGTATCTAAAATGATTGCCTGATCTTCTGTAATAATTTTCTGAAATTGTTCAATAGATAATAACATCAAAAAAAATTAACCAACCAATTGTTCAACAAATTGATTTACTTGTTCTAAACGTGTGTAGTCTACTAAATAAAAAATAAATTTTCCTTCACGAATAGTTCCTACAATTCCTGCTCTTCTTAAAATAGCTAAATGTTGTGAAGCAACTGATTGTTCAAGTCTTAATTTTACATAGATCTCCGTTACGGTCATCTTTTGATGTTCGTCGATCAGTTTTAAAATTTGTTGACGAAGTTTGTGGTTCAATGCTCTTAGGATCATTGCCGCTTTCTTGCTATGCAATAAGTCCACTTTGAGCGGTTCCTTGCCATTGGCAAGTTGTAGTTGGGGTAAAGATTGATTCATGACAATTCTTGATTGGGGGTTAATAAGAAAATTGCCCTACAAAGTTAAGTGATTATTAAATAATATGATAATTTATTATCATATTTAGTGATTTAAATTATAAATGTTAGCTGAATGCCATTACAATAACCCAAAATGGGCTATTTAGACTGCTTGGAAGGAATGGTATACACGTCTTTGATGTAAGTTGGACCTATATAGGCAAGGTCTTCAAATTGCTGTTTTTCCCATTTATTCATGCCCATTTCAAGCATTTCCACTACTGAATAATGACAATCCAAAACTTGAATTTGTTCGTCCACCAAGATTTGGCCTATTTTTGAAGCTCCAGAACCTACACAATATATTTTACCTTTTTTTACTAATTCTGTTAAATAGGGGGTATCTAATACAATAGCTTGCTCTTCTGTTAAAGCTTGTTCATTGCAATCATAGATGGATCCAAAAACTTCCATTCTTCTTGCGTCAATCATACTAAACAACCTATAAGAAGTACTAGTTTTATCTATTTGTTTATTGGCTGCTTTGGCTAATAATGCTAAACTGGATAATCCAATGAGTGGTTTATCTAATGCATAAGCAATGCCTTTTGCACTAGCTAATCCAACTCTCATACCTGTATAGCTTCCTGGACCAAGTGTTATTACAATACCATCAAGTTGATTTAAATCAAATGAATGTTCTTTGCAAATTGTTTGTATGCTAGATTGCACAAAACTTGCATGTTGTTGGGATACTTGGTTACTCACTTCCACAATAATCTGATCTTGAATACTTAATCCAATCATTGCAGTTTCGCCTGTGGTATCTATATGAAGTAATTTGGGCACTTTATTCATTTGTTTTGCAAAAATAGGTTGGTCAAGTGATAGAAAAATAAGAAATTGCAATTCTTAATCAAATATTATGTCAAAACAGATCATCGAATCAAAGAAAGTGCCTGCTCCAATTGGACCGTATAGTCAAGCAGTGATTGCAAATGGCTTTTTATTTGCGAGTGGCCAAGTGGCTTTTGACCCTAAAACAGGAGCGTTAGTGCTATCTGATATAGCTTCAGAAACAAAGCAAGTAATGGAAAATATCAAGTCTATCTTGGAAGCTGCAGAATTAACTTTCGCGCATGTAATTAAAACAACCATCTTTTTGAGCGATATGGGATTGTTTGCACAAGTGAATGAAGTTTATGGTTCTTATTTTGCAAAAGATTTTCCAGCTAGAGAAACAGTTGCCGTAAAAACCTTACCACGTAATGTTAATATTGAAATAAGTATTACTGCTGTTGTTAACTTATAATATACTGGTAACTCGTAACGAGTTCCCAAGTTTCATGGGGCTTCACTAAGTGAAGCCCCATTTTGTTATTAAAACAATTGGGTGCGGCACTTAAATTTTCTATTGCAATACTTTGTCTATCTTCTGGTGTATATAATTGTATATAAGGATAATTCGCTATTGGCGTAATGATTATTTTTTGATCTTCTTTTTGGATGGTACAATTTGGAACTGTTTCGTCAATCATCCAACAATCATCCAAATGTGTATTATCTAGAACTTTGCCTTCGTCAAATGTATTGTCTGCTAAGATTTTCCCAGTGGGTAATAGTTGTTGATCGTATTCTATTTTCCCTTTGTTTTTAAACTGAATGATACAATCATTAATGCCATTACCTAATTGGAAATACGGATGCCACCCATCCATCATTGGTATTGCTTGATGATGGTGATTGGTAATTGCAGTGGTTACTACAATGATATTATTTGTTTTTAATGTCCATTTTAAATGTATACTATAAGGGAAAGGATAGCCTTTATCCGTTCCCTTATAATGATATGCTAACATTACGGATGCTTGATATGCATCAAGATGAGTGGATTCAATTGAATAGACTGCATCATATTGAATCCCGTGTAAAGCATGGGATCCTAAATAAAATTTCTCAATCTTATAATCTTGTTCTTCATGTTGGTATTGTCCATTGGCTAATCGACATGAAAATGGGTTCATTTTACCACTCTTAAACCCATTGATTTCAAAACTTCCCCAACCTCTTGAAAAATCATTTCCATGGATGATAGAAGCCACTCCTTTGGACAGCCATTCATTCAATAAGCCACCTTTTGTTGTAATAGCAATGCTGTTACCATTGCTTTTGTCGGTCAGTCTAATTTCTTGAAAATCAGTAATAGGATTAATTTGAATTTCGAAGGACATTTGAATTGGATTAATGGTAAATCAAAACTATTCTATTAACTTTGAATCATAAAAATAAAATATGCGCAACACTTTATTTTTGACTTTTATATTAATGGCATTTGTTGCCAATAGCCAAACAGTGGTGTCAAAATATGACAGTACTTTGAAAATAGGTAAAGCTGGCTATCGAATATCTTGTTTTAACAAATCGGTAGATAGAAATGTCTTGAATATAAAACCAGTTGGTTTTAAGCAAGAAGCAAGAGAGATTTCTTTTGAATTAAAAGGGAGAGTTACGGGCACTGAAATTGATGATTTAAACTTAGATGGGTTTCCTGATGCAATCATTTATTTTTTAGATAAAGATATTAAGCCATCTATTTTATGTGTTAGTTCTAGAAACAATGAAAGCTTAATGCCTATTTATTTTCCTGATATAACCAATGATATGGTTTTAAGTAAAGGATACAGAGGAGGCGATGAGTATAAACTAGTGGAAGGTATTTTATTCAGAAAGTTTCCTGTATATGAATCAGATACTTCTAATAAAACTCCTACCAATAAAGTTAGACAAATTATGTATAGGGTTGTAGAAGGAGAAAAAGGCACTTGGAAGTTTAAGGCCTTTAAGAATTTTGATATTACAAAAGATTAATAACCTTTTGTAATCATAATTTTGCCAACCCCTTTTTCATTACCACTATCATCTCTGACAAATACTAAATAAATCCCTGTTGCAACTTGGCTTCCATCATACTTTCGTCCATTCCAAATGGCTTGCCCACCTAATGCTCTAGTTTGAAAAACCAGTTTTCCGCTAATATCCGTAATTTTTAATTGAGCATTTTCAACGAGGTTTCTAAAACTAATTGGTCCGTTAAAATCTGGAGGTACCGGGTTTGGGAAAATAAATATAGATTGTTGATTCTTTGCTGCTTTTACTGCAGTGCTTCTATAACTTACCCATTCTTCATTGGTTTGAAAAAAAACTTCGCCATTATTGGGTTCAATTAGAATTTGATTGATCGTATCTGAAGGTAAAGGACTGTTTTCTTTAGTGAAATGCTCAATGATAGATAAGCCATCCTGACTAACCAACCATACACCATTATTGGTACCAATCCACTTTTGATTGGCTGCATCAACAGCCATGCATCTTACCGTTTCTCTTTGAAATAAATAAGCATTAAATCCATTTGATTTTATAATAGGTAGATATGCATTGCATGCTTCCTTGCTTATATCTCCGCAATTAAAAATGCCAATTCCATTATCGGTTCCTACCCATATAGCTCCATCCTTATCTTCAATAATGCTGGTTACTTTATTACTGGGCAGATTACCAGTATTGCTACCGGTTGTTTTTTGTATCCAGCTATTGGTATTATAATCATTATCTGATTGAAATAGGTATAGTCCTTGCATGGAAGGTCCTGTAATCCATAATTGTTCTTGTTGATTAGCTAATAATTGAATAGGACCATTTAGATTGAGGCCACTTGGAAGTGAATAATTTTTTGAATTGCTTTTTTGATAAAATGTTAATCCTGTTTGGTCATTCAATATCCAAGCTCTTCCGTTTTTTGAAAATGTAATATTTTTGATGACACCTGTTGGATAGTTTTGTATTAATTGTATTTGATTGCCATTATAGCTGTATACGTTATGATCATTAGCCATCCAGAATAGATTTTCTGTAGGATGTGCATAGCTATAATCTATCTGAGGAATTGGGTTGTTTTGATATGTAAAATAATTCGTCCAACCTTGGTCGGTGTAAGTGGCAAATCCTTTTTCATTTTTAGAAAAAGGGGCAAAAAGTATATTTTCATTCACAGATGCATTGCCATTCATAGATTTTCTAGGCCCTGCAATATTGATCCATTTACTCAAATTGGGTGCAATAGCAATTCCTTTAAGACTATCTGTAATTATCTCGATGTTTTTTGGAAAGGGTATACTACTTAATTTATATAATAATTCTGCTTGCGCTAAGTCTTTATTTTGCCATGTTTCTTTTATTTCACGTAAAGCGAGATCAATAATAACTATTCCAAATCCAGTCTCTACAAAAGCAAGTCCTTTATTTGTTCTTATATTTTTTATTTGCTTATTATTAAAAAGAGCAGTGGTTTTAATATCATTGATTAAGTATACCTGATCACCTTTTATGATATCAATAGCGCTATTGGTATAGGCGATAATTAATTGTTCTTCTTGTGAATCCCAGGCAATTGTTTGAATTCCTATTTCATGTAATCCACTAGATTTTCCAATATAAGCAATCTGTCCAGTAGATTCGTTATAGGCAATAACCTGATTTTTACTTGCTACATAATACTGATCTCCTTTGATGACCTGTTGAATAGTTGCATTATTATAATGTTCTCTCCATGTACCAATTGATCCAATGGCATTCTGTGCATTTGTCTTAGTAATCACTAAACAATATAATATCAATAATAATACTCTCATTATAAAAGGGCACTATATATAACTTCTTGAATTTTGGGCCTTAGGTTTAAACTACTAAACGCTTTGTTGTCTCTTGTTGGAAAAACTCTATTGGACAAAAATATATACAATAATTGATGTTCAGGATCTGCCCAAACACAGGTTCCTGTAAAACCTGTATGTCCGAAGGTACTAGGTGACACACTTGCACTAGGGTAGGGTTCTTTCAAATTTTTATTGTCTTTCTCTGGCTTATCAAAACCTAAGCCTCTTCTACTATTAGCTGTATTGTAAGCAGTATATTTCTTCACCGTATTCGCATCAAAATATTTTTTCCCTTCCCATTGTCCTCCGTTTAATAACATTAAATATAATTTTGCTAAATCGGTTGCATTGCTAAATAATCCTGCATGTCCAGCTATTCCTCCCATTGTCGAGGCACCTTCATCATGTACCGTTCCATGTATTAATTCATTTCTAAAATAGTTGTCTAGTTCTGTTGCTGCAATATTTGCTTTACTAGTTTTTTGTAAAGGAAGAAAACCAGTACTAGCCATGCCTAGAGGTTCATAGAAGTATTTGCTAGTAAAGCTATGCAAAGACATTCCGCTTATTTGCTCCACTATAAAACCTAAGAATATAAAGTCGTTATCGCTATAAATATACTTACCTGAAGCAGTAACGGGGCTGCTTAGAATTTGTTGCTGAATGGTGTCTATCCAATGATTAGCCAAGTATTTTGTTGGCGTAATTATTTGTTGATGTGTAGCGTCAGCAATATCACTAACTACATCTTTCTTTAAACTACCATCGGGTTGGAGTAGCTTTTCATAAAATTTGATATAAGGATATAAACCCGCTTGGTGTAATAGTAAATCTCTTAAAGTTATGTCTGCTTTTGCATTTCCTATTACCCAGGGTAAGTAATTGCCAATCGTTTTATCAATATCTACTTTCCCTTCTTCTGCTAATTTCATAATGGCCACAGTAGTAGCACTTACTTTTGTGACAGAAGCTAGGTCATAATAGGTTTGATGGGTTACTGGTGTTGTACCCTCACCTGCAATTGTACCATAAGATTTATTAAAAACAATTTGGTTATCTTTTGCGATTAGTACTTGACATCCCGGAAGGGCTTTTTTTTTAATGGCGTCTGCCACTAATGAGTCAATGGTATTTAATTTATCTAATTGAATACTCGAAATAGAATTGTTTTGTTGATGACTGATGGTCTTTGCAGGTTTTGCATTGCCCAATCCAAATGGCAATTGCTGTGTTACTGTAACGGGTAAAACACCTACTGCATCTAATTTGTCTTCTAACCATAACATGGCAGCATTTTGTGTGTGAACATTGTCTTCATAGGCAAATAAAATGTTCTTAATACCAGGGAAATCAGCCACTATATATGGATTACCAAATACTATATGTGTCCAGCTTTCATGGCCGGGTCTATTTAAAAATTGCAATATGTTAGTAGGTACTTCAAAATGATTGGCTGGTTTTCGATGATAGTTATGTAAGCCTATAATGACTTGATCATAATCGATTAATTGTTTTTCGATAGATCGTAAATAATTGGTATCTGAACCCTTGCTAATGAAAACAGTAGCATCATAACCCACACTCAAAGCATTGCTAATGGTATTAGCATTGGTGGCATTTAACACAACATAAGCAATTCGTTGTCCTTTTTTTACTATAGGCCTTTGATTGGCATTCACATAAGTTAATGATTGCTTTGCCATAGCTGCTTTTAAAGAACCTACAGATTGATTCAAATCAGCAATAATATTTGTAGTATCAATTTCTTTTATTTGACTTAATCCATATTTATATTTTGCTGTTAAAATCTTTTTAACTCTTGTATCTATATCTTTTTCACTTAATCTTCCTTCTGCAATAGCTTCTTTTACTTTCTTAATGGATTGTCCAATATCACCTGGTAGACATAACATATCATTACCTGCTAAAATAGCTTGTACATTCGCTTCTCCTTCGGGGTAATAGTTGCTAATTGCTTTCATATCTAATGCATCAGTAACAGTAATTCCTTTAAAACCTAATTCTGTTTTCAATAGTCCATTGATGGCTTTTGAAGATAGTGATGTAGGTCTTTTTTCTCCATTATCGATGGCTGGCACTGACAGATGTGCGACCATCACAGATGCTATTCCTGCTTCAATTAATGCTTTGAACGGTGCAAGCTCCATGCTATCTAAGGCTTCTCTTGATTTATCAACAACAGGAATATCTAAATGTGAATCTACACTTACATCACCATGTCCTGGAAAATGTTTTGCTGCTGCCATTACGCCATTGTCTTGCATTCCTTTCATGTATGCAATCCCATAATCAATGACTGTTTTTTTGTTTTGACCAAAGCTCCTATCATTGATAACAGGATTCGCTGGATTATTATTGATATCAACATCTGGAGCATAATTGACTTGTATACCCAATCTTTTACATTGCGCTGCAATGGCAGCACCCATTTGATACACTAATTCATGATTAGGCATCGCACCCAAAGACAATTGTCTTGGAAACATTTCAACACTATCCAATCTCATGCCAATGCCCCATTCTGCATCAGTAGTTATAAGTAAAGGTGTTTTAGCAATTTTTTGATAATTATTGGTTTGAATAGCTTGTCTAACCGGGCCTCCCTGAAAAAAACAAAGCCCACCAATATTGTATTGTTTGATCAGTCCTGCTAATGAATCAATTTTTTTTGGCTCCCAATTACTATGTGCTCTTAATACCATTAACTGCGCAATTTTTTCATCCAGGGTTAAAGATTTGAATTGCTGTTTTACCCATTTCTTTTCTGCACGAGTTTGCGCGAATAAGCTACATTGAAAACTTGCAAGAACGAATACGATTAAGCATATTTTTTTCATAAGACCATCTTTGTTGTTGCAATTTAAGGATAATAAAAAAGCTTACCCTGTTTGGATAAGCTTTTTTATTATTCTATTTATATTTTTAATAGAAGCCTATGCTTCTGCTTCTTCCTCATCAGCTGGTAAAACAGGCTCAATGTTATTGGCTTTTAATTGACCAAACCATTTCACCATCTTTTTCATATCACTTGGATAAACACGCTCAAAATCCATTGATGGAAATACTTTTTTGAAGTATGCAGTTACCGCTTTAGGATCTTTTTCGCTTGGTAATGCTTCTTTTGATTTGCCCATTGCAATGAATACTTCTGCTAAAAACACGTTATCATGGGTCGTATATACTTCAATACTTTCTAAATGTGAGAATTGATGTACTCTAGAACTCACAAACTGAGTAGCGCCAGTTTCTAAAGATTTGGCGATTGCGCCATCGTTTTTGCTGCTAACCATTTCAAATAATCCAGATAGGCCAGAAACTGCCATTAAGTTATTGTATTCCATAAAGTTCTATTTCGTTTTTTTACTGGCGCAAATTACTGAAAAACCCTCAATTTTCATTTTTTAAACTACCTTTGTTTATCATTAAAAATCAAGCTTATGCCCGGTTTTGAATTTTTTGGCGACGAAGAAAGAAAAGAAGTTAACGATGTCTTGGAGACAGGTATTTTAATGCGTTATGGATTTGATGGTCCTCGTAAAGGTATCTGGAAATCCAAAGAGTTGGAAGCGGCTATTTGTAAGACATTTGGTACTGGATACGCTCAATTAACCTCCAGTGGAACCGCTGCTTTAACTACAGCAATGGCTTCATTTGGCATTGGTGCTGGAGACGAAGTAATCATGCCGGCATTTACTTTTGTGGCAAGTTTTGAAGCAGTATTAAGTATGGGTGCGGTACCTGTTTTAGTGGATATAGATGAAACATTGACTTTAAACCCAGCCGCGGTAAGAGCAGCGGTTACCTCTAAGACAAAATGCATCATGCCGGTGCACATGTGTGGAAGTATGGCTGATTTAGATGCATTAAAAGCCATCTGTGATGAACATCAATTGATTTTATTAGAAGATGCTTGCCAAAGTATCGGAGGAACTTATAAAGGAAAACATTTGGGTACGATTGGTCATGCAGGTACTTTTTCTTTTGACTTTGTTAAAATGATTACCTGTGGTGAAGGGGGTGTGGTAATGACCAATGATCAAAATATTTATACAAAGTGCGATGCATTCACTGATCACGGACATGATCATTTAGGAGTAGATAGAGGTGCAGATTTGCATCCTTTTTTAGGGTACAATTTTAGAATTAGTGAATTACATGCAGCGGTTGGATTAGCACAAATCAGAAAACTAGATACTTTCTTGACGATTCAAAGAAGAAATAATCACATTCTTAGATCCTACTTAGAACAAGTGCCTGGAATTAGTTTTAGAGTAGTGCCTGATCCATCTGGAGATAGTGCAAGCTTCTTGTCTTGGTTCTTACCTTCACAAGAGAAAATGGAAAAAGCCATTGAAGCATTAAAAACTGCTGGCATTTTTGCTGGTAATTTTTATTGGTATGCAAATAACTGGCATTATATTAAAAAGTGGGATCATTTAAAAAATGTACAAAGTTTATATGCATTAAATGAAGCACAGCAAAATGCTTTGAAAAAATTAAGTAATACAAAATTTGAAGTTAGTGACGCTATTATGTCAAGATGTGTATCTACTGCAATTAGTCTTACTTGGACAGAGGAACAAGTACATGCAAAAGGAGCTCAGTTTTTACAAGTATTGAAAGAAGCACTTTCATAATAATATAGAGTATGTCACTAGGGCAGTCCATGCAACAAAGACAATTACAAAGATTGTCGCCTCAGCAGATTCAATTAATGAAATTGTTGCAAATACCGTCTGCTCAAATAGAACAAAGGGTCAAAGAAGAGTTGGAAGAAAATCCTGCTTTAGAACTTCATTCAGAATTGTTAGATAATGAAATAGGCGAGGATACGAATGATGATTTAATCAATGAATTACAAGAAGAAGAAGCCATTCCAGTAGACGAATATGAAATGAGCAATGAAGAAATAAGTGAGTATACCTATGACGATGATGGAGAGATTGCAGATTACAAAACCAAGGATGATTATTATCCTGAATTAGATAACGACAAGGTTATTCCTATTAAAGCAGAGCTTAGTTTAAATGATCAGCTCATGGATCAGTTAAGCATGTTAGATTTAGAGGAGACTCCTTTTAAAATTGCAGAACAAATTATTGGAAGTTTAGACGACGATGGTTATTTAAGAAGAGCTTTGCAATCTATTGCAGATGACTTAGCTTTTAAACAAAGCATGTGGGTGGAAGAAAAGCAAATTGAGGCCGTTTTATTGCTTATACAAAAATTTGAACCTGCTGGTATTGCTGCTAGAAACTTACAAGAATGTTTGTTGATTCAATTAAGAAGAAAACTAGAAGAAAATGAAAAGGTAGATGTTTTAAAAATGGCTATTACTATTCTAGAAAAGCATTTTGATGAATTTACAAGAAAGCATTACGATAAAATTCAAAAAAGTCTGCACTTGGATGATGCTACGATGAAAGAAGTGCTACATCAAATTATTGCTTTAAATCCTAAACCGGGAGCGGATACAGCAGGAAGTAATGAGGCTGAAATGTATATTATACCTGATTTCACAGTATTAATCAATAATAATAAGCTAGAGCTTTCTTTGAATAGCAGAAATGCACCTCCATTAATTATAAGTGATGATTATAAAATGATGCTGAAAGAATATGAAGGCAGTAAGAAACAAGATAAAGCTCAAAAGGAGGCGGTATTTTTTATTAAACAAAAAATTGATTCGGCAAAATGGTTTATTGAAATGATCTTGCAAAGGCAGCAAACACTTTTGTTAACTATGAATGCCATCATTCATCATCAAGAGGCTTTCTTTTTAAGTGGCGATACTACTCAACTTAAGCCAATGATTCTTAAAGATATTGCTTCTACCACAAAGCTGGATGTTTCTACGGTGAGTAGGGTGGCAAATAGTAAATATGTACAAACGGAGTTCGGGACTTATTTATTAAAGTATTTCTTTAGTGAGTCTTTAACAACAGATACTGGAGAAGAAGTAAGTACCAAAGAAGTAAAAGCTATTTTACTAGAATTTATTGAATCGGAAGATAAGCAAAAGCCATTAAGTGATGACGAACTAACTTCCTTACTTCAAGATAAGGGGTATAATATTGCTAGAAGAACCGTTGCAAAATATAGAGAGCTGTTAAATATTCCAGTTGCTAGATTAAGAAAAGAACTTTAATACCTACATCAATATCCATGCAAAATAATACCCCTGTTTTTTTAAAATTTATTGGACAATTCATTTCTTATATTTTACATCCTTTATTTATTCCCACCTTTTTTATGTTGTACCTGATTCAGGTACTTCCATACGAATTTGTGGGGATTACAGAATGGCAATTAACCTTACGTTTATTTAGTGTTTTTTGGTTGACTGCTTTTTTTCCTGCTTTTGCTGTTTTTTTAATGTGGCGTTTGAAATTAAGTGAAAGTATATTCTTAAGAACACAAAAAGAACGTATTATTCCTTATGTGATTACGATGTTCTTTTATTGGTGGATGTATTATTTGAGTAGAAACTTTACAGATCAACCCATTGCCTTGAAGTTCTTCTACTTCGGAATATTTATTGCGACTGCTATTGGCTTGATTGTCAATAATTTTATTAAAGTAAGCTTGCATACTATGGGAGTAGGAGGTTTATTGACTGCAGTCATTATTGTGGGTTTGCATTATTCCATGAATAATGCTGTTTGGGTTTTATTGGCCATTATAATCAGTGCAATTGTTACAAGTTCAAGAATGCTTGTTAGTGATCACACTAAACAAGAATTAATCGTTGGTTTATCCATTGGCTTTCTTACGCAAGTTATGGCGTATTTTTGGGTGATCTAATTTAATCTATTTTTATATGTGGTATCGTTTAGGGCAGAAAATTTTACAATACAGACGAACTAGTTTAATAGTACTTTCTGCTATGACTATTTTTATGGGTTATTTTGCTGTTCAAGTAAAATTAAGCTATGAGTTTACTAAAGCTATACCAGAAGACAATCCTACATTTTCTATTTATAAAAAATTTGTACATCAATTTGGAGTGGATGGCACAACTATGGTGGTAGGCTTTCAAACAAAAGATTTATATACTGTCCATAATTTCAATGCTTTATATGATTTACAAAAATCTATAAAAACTATTCCAGGTGTTACGGATGTTTTAGGTGTTCCAAGTGCTTATGCTATTGTGAAGGATACGATCAATTATAGCTTTAAGGGAAATACTATTTTTCATGCACCATATGATAGTGATAGCGCTTTATTATCAGATAAATCAGTTTTTGAATCACTGCCCTTTTACAAACATTTATTGTATAATCCAGATAGTAATTCTTATATCATGGCGATTAGTTTTATTCCTGACTCCATCAATAGTGGGGCAAGGTCAAGAATAATTAACGCTTTAGAAACTCAATTAACTGCATTCAAAAAATCTACTCAATTAGATTTACACATAAGTGGTCTTCCATATATCAGAACTATCATGGCGGATAGAATCAAAAAAGAAATGTTGTGGTTCTTGATTGGTTCATTAGTATTATCTGCCATAACGCTGTTATTATTTTTTAGATCTATACCTGCTATGTTGATGAGTTTAGCAGTGGTAGCCATGGGGGTGATTTGGAGTCTTGGAACCATGGTATTGCTTGGACAAAAGATTACTTTATTAACCGCTTTAATACCGCCATTGATTGTAGTAATAGGTATTCCTAATTGTATATACTTTTTAAACAAATACCATACCTCCTATAAAGAAACAGGAGACAAAGAACAAGCATTGATTCATATGGTGGGTAAAATGGGTATTGTGACTTTGTTTTGTAATATTACTGCGGCCATTGGGTTTTTTGTATTTGCATTAACCAAAAGCCCTTTATTAAAAGAGTTTGGATGGGTATCTGGATTAAATATCATGGCTTTGTTTTTTATTAGCTTGTTCTTTATTCCACCTGTATTATCTTATTTGGAAGTACCCAAGGCAAAACATGTCAGGTATTTAGACAATAAGACTTTGGAAAAGTTACTAGTAAAAATTGAGCGTTGGACTTTTGACCATACAAAATGGGTTTTTGGCATTACCATAGCATTAGTGATTGTTTCTTCTTTTGGATTGGTTCAAATTAAGAAGGAGGCTTTCATTGTAGATGACTTACCTAAAAAAGACAAATTGTATACCGATCTTAAATGGTTTGAACAAAATGCTGGTGGTGTAATGCCTTTAGAAATTGTGATTGACAGTAAGAAGAAAAATGGTTTAACAAAAAGCTTGAAGCCTTTGGAAAAAATAGATGAATTAGACTATTTCTTACAAGAGCAACCAGAATTGGGAAAGCCTTTGGGACTATTGGATGGTATTAAGTTTGCTAAACAAGCATTCTATGATGGGGATAGTTTAGCATATGCAATCCCTACTGGAACAGAGATGGCCTTTATCGCACCTTATATTGCGCCTAAACCATTAGATTCAACAATAGCTAAAACTACTGCAAATAAAGGTCCAGAGGCCTTATTGAATAAGTTTATTGACAAGGATAAAAAAGCTACTAGAATATCTGTGAATATGAAAGATATTGGCAGTGCTAAATTACCTTTGTTTTTATCAAAAATCGATAGCGTAACAAAGGTCTTATTTGATACAAGCAAATACCATGTAGAAATTACTGGAAGTAGTGTAACCTTCTTAGAAGGAAGTAATTTTATTATTAAAGGTTTAAGTGAATCTATTTTTTGGGCTTTTTTATTAATTGCTATTTGTATGATTTTCTTATTTAGATCTTTTCCAATACTAGTGTGTTCTTTAATTCCCAATATCATTCCTTTATTTATAACTGCAGGAATCATGGGTTGGACCGGTGTTGCGTTAAAACCATCCACCGTATTGGTATTTAGCGTTGCATTGGGTATTGCCATTGATGTAACCATTCGATTTTTGGTGAATTACAAACAAGAACTACCTCATTTAAATTATCAAGTGAATAATACACTCATTCAAACTATTAGACATACCGGCATTAGTATTATATATACTTCTTTGGTTTTGGTAGCTGGGTTTATTATTTTCTGTTTCAGTGATTTTGGAGGAACTAAGGCGCTGGGATGGCTAACTTCATTAACACTTATTGTGAGCACATTAACTAATCTGGTTTTATTACCAGCATTGATAAAAACATTCATTAAAGAGAATAAAAAAACCGTCTAAAAGACGGTTTTTTTATTTAAAGTTCCACCTTATTTATTTCAATAGGGTTTCTAATGTACTTCCCAACGCAGGACCTCTTAAATCTTTTGCAATTATTTTTCCAGTTGGATCCAATAATACATTGAAAGGGATTCCTTCAATTTGGTATGCACTTACCACAATACTTTCCCATTTTTTTAAATCACTAATATGTTGCCAGTTTAATTTATCTGTTTGAATGGCATCTAACCAATTAGCCTTGTCATCATCTAATGACACGCCTAAAACAGTGAAATTTTTGTTTTTATACTTTTCAAAATTGGCTACCACATTCGGATTCTCTCCTCTGCAGGGACCACACCAACTAGCCCAGAAATCCACTAAAACATACTTGCCTTTTAAACTACTTAAAGTAATAATTTTTCCGTCAACATCTTGTAAAGCAATTTCTGGTGCCATTTGACCTACTTCAATGGGACTTACCGTAGTATTTGCCTGAACCTGTGAACTTAATGTGGTAACAAAATCTATTAATGGGCTTGCTTTTGTTTTTTCTGCCGCTAATTTAGCCATAGCCAATACTTGCGCAGCTTCCATGGATCTTATACTTAATCCTAATGCATAATATAAAAAAGCAGGATTAGATTCTGCTGATACAGTTTTTTCAATAAACTGATTTAATTGATTGATTTTATCAGTCTTTTGTTTTTGTAGCCAGAAGATCGTACTATCTTTCCCTTTTTGATTTTGTACTGCGTCTAAGTTATATAATGTGGAAAAAATAGAAGAGTCTTTTTGTCTATATTCTTTTAAGAATTTTAACAAACCTTCGCTTGTTTTTGATCCTTTTATTTGGTAACTATTATAATCATTGGCATCCGCATTTATTTGAATATTCTCTATATCGTTTATAAATAGAATTTCAAGGTCTTTTTCTGTTGCTATTCTATAAATACCTTCTTCTTTTGCAATGAAGTCAAAACTATATTTGCCATCTTCTTTCAAGCTAATTGAATCAAGTGTGATGATAGGTTTGCCACCGTAAGGTATTTCTTGTAAAAGTAATTTTTCAGCGGTTGCATTTTTAATTGTACCAGCAACATTGTACCTTAATTCCTTATTTTTTTGATCACAACTGCTCAAGAAGCATACAGTGATCAAGAAGCTGAGTTGAAGTAATATGTTTTTCATAGGTTAATTATACTAATTTTTTTTCTAAAATTTGTGTTGTTATTTTTGGATCTGCTTGTCCTTTACTTATTTTTTTCACTTCTCCAATAAATACACCCATTAATCCTTTTTTACCTTTCTTGTACGCTGCTACTTTTTCTGGGTGGGCATTTAAAACCTGCTCTACCCATTGATTAATAGTATCAGTGGAGTTATTCTGAATGAGCTGATGATCTTGAGCAAATTGAAGTGCTTCTATATTAGTGCCAACTATTCCTCTAAAAACCTTTCCTGTTGCATTGGCAAAACTTAATTGATTAGATTCAACCAAGTCGAGTAAGTCATTTAATTGACTAATTGATGTATGCAATTCAGTATAAGTCAATCCGGTTTCATGAAGGTATTCTCTAATTGGTCCTAATATCCAATTCACTGCAGCTTTGTAGTGTTTTGTGGTTTGTATCCAATTTGCAAAAAATTCGGATTCTTCTTTGTTTTCTGTGATTTGATCAACATCATAATCAGATAAACCTAAACTAGATTTCCATGCTGATTTCAATTGTTGAGGTAATGCAGGAAGCGTGGCTTTAATTGTATTGATGTACTCTTCTGTAATATGAAATGGTGCTAAATCGGGGTCGGGAAAATAGCGGTAATCATTGGCATCTTCTTTATCTCTAATAGCAAATGTGGTATCATTATTGGCGTCAAAACTCCTAGTCTGTTGAATAATGGTTTCACCTGATTCTACTAATCCAATTAATCTTTCAATCTCAAATTCTATGGCTTTTTTAATATTTCTTATTGAGTTTAAGTTTTTTACTTCCACTTTAGTTCCTAAAGTGGTAAGCCCTTTAAGTCTTACAGAAATATTGGCATCACATCTTAAACTTCCCTCTTCCATATTGCCATCGCAAATACCCAACCATCTTACTAGTTTTCTTACTTCAGTTACATATTGGAAAGCTTCTTCTGCTGAATGTAAACAAGGTTCAGTAACCATCTCAATTAAAGGGGTGCCTGCTCTATTTAAATCTATACAAGTGTCCGTAGGAGAGATATCATGAATACTTTTACCAGCATCTTCTTCTAAATGTATTCTGTTTAATTGTACATAGGAGGTTTGACCATTTAATTGTATGGCTACTTTCCCTCCCACACAAAGGGGTGTAGTGTGTTGTGAAATTTGATAACCTTTTGGTAAGTCTGGGTAAAAATAATTTTTTCTAGCAAAATAATTATTTTGTTCAATGGTAGATTCACAAGCAATACCCATCTTTATGGCATACTCCACTGCTTTTTTATTGGTCTTTGGGAGGGTTCCTGGATGACCCATTGTAATCGGGCTGATATGTGTATTAGGCGCTGCTCCAAAACGAGTCGCATCTCCGCAAAATAATTTGCTATTAGTAGCCAATTGTGCATGTATCTCTAGTCCAATAACAGCTTCATATTTATTTGCCTCTGCCATAGTACAAAAGTACTAATTTAAAAGGCTATGACATAAAAAAGCCCCTCCAAATACAAGGAGAGGCTAAGTATATCAGAACCATTTTAACTATAAATCCGCAGAATTGATCTTTTTAGGGATTTTTACTTCAATCATTTTTACTTCTTTATTTCTCATGATGCTAAACTTTAAAGTTTGGCCTGCATCAAAATATTGCCACTTAATATCATTCACTTCCTTCACTTCGTGTTTATCAATACTGGTAATGATATCACCTATTTTTAAACCAGCTTTAGAAGCTGGAGATGCTTCATTTACAGCAGTGATTTTCACTCCATTGCCTTCTTCTAAATCTTCGATAGAGATGCCTAATTTTGGCTTCTTCGTATTTACATAAATCTCTTCTAGATTTGGAAGATTTGGTAATGCAAATCCTTTTCTAAAGTTTTTATTGAAGTCTTGATTGAAATTATCTGGTACAAATTCGAAAACTTCCGCTCTTGCTTCCATTTTATTTTTTGCTAAAACAATTTCTTTTTTATTTTTTTTACCATCTCTTAAATACTCAATGGTCACTTTTTCTCCTTCTTTGTATTTACCAATAGCAGTATATAAATCAGATTGATTTTTAATAAGGTCTTTATTTACTTGAGTAATGATATCATCTTCTACTAATCCAGCCTTTGCGGCAGGACTCTCTGGGCTTACTTCCACTACCAAAGCACCTTCTGAAGATGTTTCAGTGGATACACCAAGGAAAGCTTTATTTATTGGGGCTGAAGGAGCTTCAGGTGCTAGTGGATTCAATAAGACTCCCTTTATAGTTTTTGAATTCGGTCCACCCAATACATTAATTCTTTTCATTTTCTTTAATCTAGGATCGCTAGCATCTATCTTTTCTCCATTCAACATAATTTTATCTCCATCCACTGTAATGGTTAAATTGGTAGTATCTATTTCAACACCCACTACAGTTTTACCCATTTTATTGGTTGGTTGAGTAGATGATTTAGTGGTAATTTCAATTACCCCTTGTTCTCCTCTATCACCATATTTAACTTTTGCTGACGCACCTTTTAAAACATTCATCGATTGAATATCGTTTGGAGACAATTCATTCATGTCTTTATTTGGGGTAATCACTCCATCAATCACAACCAATGGTTTATTTGCAGAGTCCTTACTACTTTTCTGAATCACTTTTACTTCTTGTGCTTGTGTTGCAAGCGCAGCAGTTGTAAAGAAAACCATCCCTAAAAAAATCTTTTTCATTTAATGTAGTTTTAATACGAAATATTTTGTAGATCAAAAATAGGAAAAATTTCTAACTACGAAACAATTCGCAAATGTTAAATTTTCATAAAAAATAAACCCTTAGCTGATTTATTGCTAAGGGTTTGATTATTAAGGTTTTAATAGTATTATGAGGTTCTACAATAAAGATTTAACAACATCAATGACCTTATCTAATTGGCTGGCATCCTGTCCTCCAGCTGTTGCTAAGGTCTTTTGACCACCACCGCCACCTTTGATGATGGGGGCTATTTTTTCTTTGATAATGGTAGGGGCTTGCCAGTTTTTACTATTCACCAATGACTCACTTATAGAGAGTGCCACATTCGCTTTACCATTGGCTTCTGCTGTTAATATCACCACTGCGGTAGTATGTAAACTATTTAATTGAAGTGCTAATTTTTTCAAATGATCTGCATTGCTTAATGGTAATTGAACACCTAAGAATTCAATATCATTAATAGTTGTGAAGGCAGTTTTATATTGTTCAAATAATTCATTCACCAATAAAGCTTCCTGACTTTCTAATTTCTTAGATAAATCTTTCTGATTGTTTTGTAATGATTGAATGGTATCATTTAACACATCGATACTTGATTGTTCATTCCAATCAGGTGCTGTGAAACTTGCATTCATTTTGGCAGCTATACCAGCACATCCTTCGGTCAATTGTATAATCTGTTTGTGTAATTTTTCTTTTACTTCTGTAATATATAATGCAGCTGCATCACCCACCACTGCTTCCACTCTTCTAACCCCTGCTGCAACAGAAGATTCTGCTTTTAAAATAAAGTGACCAATTTCTCCAGTATGCCCAACATGTGTTCCACCACACAACTCAATTGAATATGTAGGATCCATCACAACCACTCTTACTTTATCTCCATATTTTTCTCCAAACAATGCCATGGCGCCTAATGCGATAGCATCGTCCTTGCTCATTTCATTAATTACTACAGGAACATTTTCTTTGATCTTGTCATTGACTATTTTTTCTACAGAACTGATTTCTGCGTCTGTCATTTTTGCAAAATGGGAGAAGTCGAAACGTAATTGTTGATCGTTTACCATACTTCCTTTTTGTGCAACGTGCTTCCCTAAAACATTTCTTAATGCAGCATGTAATAAATGCGTTGCAGAGTGATGCTTTGTAGTATTAGTTCTTAAGTCGGCATTTACTGCGGCATTCATTTTTGTACCAATTGTTTTTGGTAAACTATCTGTAAAATGAATAAATAAATTATTTTCTTTTTTTGTATCTATTACTTCAATAACAGAGCCGTCTTCAAAAGTAAAATGTCCTTTATCGCCCACCTGTCCACCACTTTCTGCATAAAATGGGGTAGATGCTAACACCCATTGATAGGCTTCTTTACCTTTTGCTTTTACATTTCTGTATTTTACAATATTGGTTTCGCTGCTCGTTTGATGGTAGCCAATAAATTGTGTAGGGATGTCTTCTCCTACCATGATCCAGTCGCCCGTATCAACTGCAGTTGCTGCACGACTTCTGTCTTTTTGCTGTTTCATTTCTATATCAAAACCAGCTTCGTCCACTTCTAAATAGTTTTCACTTGCAATTAATCTTGTCAAGTCAACCGGAAATCCAAAAGTGTCAAATAATTCAAATACCAATTTACCTTCTATAGTAGCACCTTTCTGATGTGATGAAATGATATCATCCATTCTTTTCAAACCTTTCTCTAAGGTTCTTAAAAATCCTTCTTCTTCTTCTTTAACCACCTTGCTTACAAAATCTAGCTGACTATGTAATTCTGGAAACACATGTTCAAATTGTTTGGCCAATGCTGGCATTAACTGATGCAACAATGGTTGTTTGTAATCTAAATAGGAGTAATAATATCTAACCGCTCTTCTTAAAATTCTTCTAATCACATAACCTGCCCCAGTATTAGAGGGCAATTGTCCATCTGCGATGGTAAATGCAATAGCGCGAATATGATCTGCGATTACTCTAAATGCAACTGCTTCCTTACTATCACTATAATCATATTTCTTACCTGTAATTTGAGAAACAATATCTATAGTACCTGTAAATACATCGGTATCGTAATTGCTTTTCTTTCCTTGAATAACACGAACCAATCTTTCAAACCCCATTCCAGTATCTACATGCTTTGAAGGCAATGGCTCTAAGCTGCCATCTTTTTTTCTATTATATTGGATGAATACATTATTCCAAATTTCAATGACTTGTGGATGATCTTTATTCACTAAATCTCTTCCTGGAATTTGTGCAATTTCTTCTTCAGAACGCATGTCGACATGAATTTCACTACATGGTCCACAAGGACCAGTATCACCCATTTCCCAGAAATTATCTTTTTTTGATCCATAAATAATTTTATCTTCTGTTACCCATTTTTTCCACTCTTCTAAAGCTACGGTAGAAGCAGGTAAATTTTCTGCCGGGTCTCCTTCGAAAACTGAAACATATAATCTTGCTGGATCTAGTTTGTATATTTTGGTCAATAATTCCCATGACCACTCAATCGCCTCTGGTTTAAAGTAATTTCCAAAACTCCAGTTACCCAGCATTTCAAACATCGTATGATGATAGGTATCCACCCCAACTTCTTCTAGGTCGTTATGCTTGCCGCTTACTCTTAAACATTTTTGTGTATCTGCAATTCTTGGATGACTTGGTTGTTGATTGCCTAAAAAATAATCTTTAAACTGATTCATACCCGCATTGGTAAACAATAGCGTTGGATCGTTCTTAATTACAATTGGAGCAGAGGGTACAATCGCATGCCCTTTGGATGCAAAAAAATCTAAAAACTTTTGTCTAATTTCTGAGCTGGTCATCATGTATTGGAAATTTAAGCTAATTCGTTCTTAAAAAGCTATATTTGTACAGTTTTTTAAGAGCTTCAAAGGTAAGGAAATAGGCCCTTTTTTAAACAATTTAGACATATTAATCACGTAATTGAGATGAAGAAAATCAAATATTTCTTTAATACCCATACACTTCGATTTGAAAAAGTAGAAGTTCCTTTACGTGTTCGCTTATTACAAAGCTTTGGATTTATAGTTGCCTCCATAGTAACAGGTGTTATTATTGTATTGGTGATGTTCCAGTATATTGACTCCCCTAAAGAAAAGTTGTTGCGTCAGCAAAATCGGGCCTTTAAAGAAAGTTATAGCGTTTTACAGGAAAGAGTCAAGCAATTAGAATTACAAATGAACGAATTAGAGAATAGAGACAATGATGTATATCGTTCTATTTTCGAGGCAGATCCTATTCCGGACAGTGCTCGTGTAAAAGCAATGGAAGCTAAGAAAGAAGTACAATTAATTCAAAATTTGAGTAGTGATGATTTATTGGAAAGCATGGTGGGGCAATTAAATAATTTAAGTTTAAGAATGGCTTATCAAACTAAATCTTTCACTGAGATTACGGATATGGTAAAGAATAAGGAAAAGTTATTGAAAGCAATTCCTGCAATTCAACCCGTAACGAATAAAAATTTAAATAGAGTCGCTTCTGGTTTTGGTTATAGGGTGGATCCTTTGTATAAGGATTATAGATTGCATGCTGGTTTAGATTTTGCGGCACCATCTGGAACACCTATTTATGCTACTGCAGATGGAGTTGTTCAAGCCGCTGGTTTTAATACAGATGGCTATGGTAATAAAGTAGTGATTAATCATGGATATGGATATCAAACCCTTTATGGACACATGGTGAGGGTTAAAGCAAGAGTAGGACAAAGAGTCAAGAGAGGAGAAGTCATTGGGTATATTGGAAGTACAGGAAAAAGTACAGGACCGCATCTTCATTACGAAGTGATTAAAAGGGGTACCAAAGTAGATCCAGTCTATTATTTTTACAATGATCTAACACCTGCTCAATTTGACAGAATCTTGAAAGCAGCAGCAACTAATAAACAAAGTTTAGATTAAAAGAAATTCATTAACTGCTATGATCTGACACTATTTTCCATACACCTTTTATTCTTCTGAAAATGAGCGTGAAGTGTCCGCTAGCGTCACCCACTTTTCTTTGTAGCATGAATTTACCAATAACAAAATAGTGGTCTTTCTCCATAGGTTGAACACTTAAAATATCAAAATTTAAGATACCCATATAGTCTTTGTTGGGATAGTTTTTCTGGTAATTACGTAATGTATTATTGTAGCCATAGGTGGGTCCATTTTTCCCAACAAATACAAGACTGTCATTATCCCAGTATCCTTGCATAAATCCAGGGATATCCCCTTTATTCCAAAAGCTAATTTGATCAGCCAACATACTTCTTATAATTTGCTCATCCTTTGTTTGAGCCATGCTAGAAATCGAAATAAGCATACCCAGAATGAATACTAGTTTTTTCATGTGCTTTTATTTTACATACCTAAATTACATAAAAGAACCTAAATTGTGTCATGTCTTATAAAGTACATTTAAAGAAAGATAAATCCCTTATTGCATTATTAAAAGAGGATAGCTATGTTCTTGAAAAAAGAAAGCATACTGCAATTCGATTGATTGCGAGTATTATCAGCCAACAATTAAGTACACAAGTTGCAAAAATTATATTCACTAGATTCTTGGATATCTATGGTGGCAAAGAGCCAAGCTGCGACAAAATTTTAGCAACGGACTCAGTAAAATTGAAAAGTATTGGATTAAGTAATAATAAAGTGAACTATGTTCAAAATGTGGCCAGGTTTTTTTTAGAAAATAGCATTACAGATGCTCAATTATATAAAATGCCACCTGAGGAAGTGATTGAATTACTCACTCAAATTAAAGGGGTAGGAAGGTGGACAGTTGAAATGCTATTGATGTTTAGTTTGGGGCATGAAGACGTTTTTGCAGTAGATGATTTAGGAATTCAACAAGCCATGATTAAACTATACAAGATTAAATACGAGTCTAAAAAAGAATTACGCACAAAGATGCTTAAAAAAGCTGAAAGTTGGACTCCCTATAAAACCTATGCTTGTTTGCATCTTTGGAAATGGAAGGATACAAAAGCCCCTGTTTAATTAGACAGAATTTCTTGAAGCATTGATAATGCCAAACATGGTTCTGGTTAATAATTTCTCGTATGCACTTTTTGAATCGGCATTCAAGCTTTCATCTTGCATTTTACTCAATGCATATTGTTGAATAGTCAAGAGTGGTAAAACAATTCTATCTCGTAATAAAATGGAATGTTTCCCAACGGTATCATTTTCCATCAGACTCTTTGCGCCACTTAGTTCTAAATACAATTGCGTCGTGAGTAAAAATTCGTTTTTGATAGTATTCCAGATTTCAGAAAATTGAGGCTCTTTATCTATATATTTGGTAATGGCAAAATTAGATTTTACCATACTCATCATGCTATTATCTATCAATGTTCTAAAAAAAGCTATATTATTAAATAGAGATTGTACTTCTTTCCATAATCCTTTTTCTTTTAATACTTGTAAAGCAGTACCCACACCATAAAAGCCCGGAACATTTTGCTTCATTTGGCTCCAGCTTCCAACAAATGGAATAGCTCTTAAATCTTCAAATCTCAATGTATTGTCAGCACCTCTTTTAGCAGGCCTACTAGCGATATTGCTTTTGCTATAATAGTTTAATGGACTAAATTTTTGTAAATAAGGCAAGAACAGTGGATCCTCCTTTAGTTGTTGGTAGCTTGTATAACTAATGTTTCCTAATTCTTGTAAGATCCATCTATCTTGCTCAGACATCTGTAATCTTACTTCAGAAAATAATTCATGACTTACTCCTGCGCTTAATAATTGCTCTAAATTGTATTGTGCGGATTGTACGGTGCCAAAGGTAGAGGTAATGGTTTGTCCTTGAACTGTTATTTGAATTTCTTGGTTTTCAATTTGATTGCCCATGGATGCATAAAATTGATGGGTTTTACCGCCACCTCTAGATGGAGGGCCACCTCTTCCATCAAAGAAACTTACTACAATATTATTTTTTCTGGATATAGCAGTTAATACTTCTTTTGCTTTATATATACCCCAATTGGCTTGTAAATAACCGCCATCTTTTGTACCATCACTAAATCCCAACATGATCGGCTGTTGATTTTTTCTT
>CANHUW010000006.1 GCA_947463975.1 Bacteroidota bacterium | reverse complement strand
TGTAAGTATTTTTCTACCGCTTGAGAATCTCTGTTGGTAATCTGTGTAGCAATTTTAAGCTGCCTCATGCAAAGAATTTATTTTATGTAGATAACGTCTAAAATACTAAAATAGTATAGTATTGTCAGTCGGCAAAGGTACTATTTTTCAAGTAATTAGACAAATTAAAGGCCAAAACTCCTTTTAGAAGAATTTTACCCCCATTTAGACCCTTTTTGTTGAATATTTGGGGCTTTATTCCCCCCTTTTTTTATCTTCGCGACATGATTGATTACAGATCAGATACCGTTACCCGACCTTCTAAAGAAATGCTGGAAAAAATGCATCAGGCACCCGTTGGAGATGATGTTTTTATGGAAGACCCAAGCATCAATACATTAGAGAAATATATATCTGAAATGTTTGGGATGGAAGCAGGTCTTTTTTGCCCAAGTGGAACAATGACCAATCAAGTAGCTATTAAAACCCATACACAGGCAGGAGACGAAGTTATTTGTGAAGAATTGTCGCATGTATATCAATACGAAGGTGGTGGAATTGCCTTCAATGCCGGTTGTTCCGTTAAATTACTACAAGGAAATAGAGGGAGATTAACCGCTGCTCAAGTATTAGCATCCATTAATCCAGAAGACGTTCATAAACCCATTAGCAGATTAATCAGTTTAGAAAATACTACGAATAGAGGCGGTGGCGCCTGTTACGATTTTAATGAGTTTATTTCCATTAAAGAAGTAGCAAAAGCAAATAACCTTCAATTACATTTAGATGGCGCTAGACTATTTAATGCTATTGTTCATAAAAAAGAAAATCCTTTAGATTATGGGAAAGTATTTGATTCCATTTCCATTTGTTTAAGTAAAGGTTTGGGCGCTCCTGTAGGAAGTGTTTTAATTGGCTCATCTGCGTTTATTAAAAAAGCCAGAAGATGGAGAAAAGTTTTAGGAGGTGGTATGAGGCAAGCAGGATCATTAGCCGCAGCATGTATATATGCGCTTGAAAACAATATTGATAGATTAATCATTGATCATACCAATGCACTTTTAATTAGAGACGCATTGAAGAATAAACCATTTGTTGCCTCTGTCTTAGAAGTGGAAACCAATATTGTCATTGCTAATATTACAGGAAATCAAACAGCGCACCAAATCGCACAAAGGTTAAAAGAGAAAGGTGTATTAGCCATGGCCATGTCCCCTACTCAGATTAGGTTTGTAACTCATTTAGATATTACATCAGATAATATCCAAGATACCATTGAAATAATTAAGCAATTATAAAGTAAGATAATAAAGAAGAAATATGTTAGAAAGAATTAATCCAACAACGACGCAAGCATGGTTTGTTTTGAAAAAACATCACGAAGAAGAGATGAGTCGTAAACACATGAAAGACTTATTCGCTGCTGATACAGATAGATTCAATAAATATGCAATCAATACAGGAAATATCCTTTTTGATTATTCAAAAAATATCATTACCGACAAAACATTGCAATTGTTATTTCAATTAGCAAAAGAGTGTTCTTTAGAGAAATCTATTAAAGCACAATTTGAAGGAAAAGCAATCAACGAAACCGAGAACCGAGCAGTATTACACACAGCTCTAAGAAACTTTTCAGGAGAAACTATAGAAGTTGATGGAACAGATGTCATGCCAGAGATTAAAAGAGTTTTAAATCAAATGAAAACTTTTTGCAACTCCATTCATAGTGGAGAGCATAAAGGATACACAGGTAAGAAAATAAAGTCTATTGTAAACATTGGTATAGGTGGCAGTGACTTAGGCCCTGTTATGGTTACAGAAGCTTTAAAACCTTATTGGGTGGATGGCATTCAAGTATATTTTGTAAGTAATGTGGATGGAACTCATATAGCAGAAACCTTAAAAAAAGTAAATCCTGATGAAACATTATTCTTAATTGCTTCTAAAACATTTACTACACAAGAAACCATGACCAATGCACATACTGCAAGAAATTGGTTTTTGGAACATGCAAAAGAGGAAATACATATTGCCACTCACTTTGTAGCATTAAGTACCAATGAAAAAGCGGTGAACGCTTTTGGCATTAGCAGTAAGAATATGTTTGAATTTTGGGATTGGGTTGGAGGAAGATATTCTTTATGGAGTGCCATTGGATTATCTATTGCCTTAACAATTGGTTACGAAAACTTCGAAATATTATTGAAAGGGGCTCATCAAGCGGATAATCATTTTAGAACAGAAAAATTAGAAAAAAATATACCAGTCATCATGGCATTATTGGGTATTTGGTATACAAATTTCTTTGGTGCTCAAAGTGAAGCAATCCTTCCCTATGACCAATACATGCATCGCTTCGCCGCATACTTCCAACAGGGTAATATGGAAAGTAATGGTAAGTATATTGATAGAAAAGGGACTGCTGTTAACTATGCCACTGGCCCAGTTATTTGGGGCGAACCTGGCACCAATGGACAACATGCATTTTATCAATTAATACATCAAGGCACTTTAATGATTCCTTGTGATTTTATTGCACCTGCAAAAAGCCATAACCCCATTGGAGATCATCATGATAAATTATTAAGTAATTATTTTGCGCAAACAGAAGCTTTATTAAATGGTAAGACTCAAGCAGAAGTTATTGAAGAATTAAAGGGGGCCAATAAATCTGCAAAAGAAATAGAATTCTTAGCCCCTTTTAAAGTATTTGCCGGCAATAAGCCAACCAATTCTTTTTTGATCGAGAAAATTACACCTGAAACACTTGGTTTCTTGATTGCTTGTTATGAACATAAAATTTTCACACAAGGGGTAATTTGGAATATTTTTAGTTATGACCAATGGGGAGTTGAATTGGGTAAACAATTAGCCAATAAAATATTACCTGAATTAGGAAATAATGATACCGTGAAAGGCCATGATAGTTCAACCAATGGTTTAATTAACCAATATAAAGCTTGGAAATAAATGAACCCAACAATTCAAATAAGACCCATTGAATTAAACGACAATATAGATTTGGCGAAAGTCATTCGTGGTGCATTAGAAGAGTTTGGGGCGAATAAACCAGGAACGGTTTATTTTGATCCTACAACAGATGCTTTATTTGAATTATTCAATACGACACCTGGCTCCTACTATTTTATTGCTTTAAAGAACAATCAAGTTGTTGGAGGTGCAGGAATCTATCCAACAGAGAATTTACCTCAAGGAACCTGTGAGTTAGTAAAATTATACCTACATAAAGATGCAAGAGGTACAGGCTTAGGAAAAGAATTATTGAATACTGCCATGCAATGGGCCAAAGAATTCGGATATCTACAAGTTTACTTAGAATCTATGCCTGAATTATCCAAAGCAGTTACCATTTATGAAAATGTAGGTTTCAAAAGAATAAATCATCCTTTAGGCAATAGTGGCCATTGTGGTTGCGATATATGGATGATTAAAGACTTATAAAGAAAATAGTAAAACTACCATTTATCTACTTCTTCCCCACTTAAGTTATCACCAGCACTTGCAGGTGTATCTCTAGCTTCCAAAGGTTTTTTCTCAGTAATCGTTTCCGGATCGATATCAGGAACTTCTTCAACAATGGGTGCAACAACTTGTTCAGGAGCTGATGTAGAATGTCCATTTAGATCATTCGGAACGGCAATTTCAGACTTAAAAGAATTATTTCTATTTCCATCTGGCGCCGTTGCGCCTTCTTCTTCATCATGATTAAAAGCATCAAAATCAAAATCTGGCATTAAATCTGTTTTGACAAAATCCAAGGCTTCAGTTAACGCCTTTAAGAATTTATTGAAATCTTCTTTATACAAGAAAACCTTATGACGATCATAACCATTATCATCAAATCGCTTTCTACTTTCTGTGATGGTTAAAAAATAATCATTGGCACGTGTGGCTCTTACATCAAAGAAATAGGTTCTTCTTTTTCCAGCACGAATACGAGTACTATATACACTCTCTTGCTTTTTCTCGTTGTTGTCGTAATTCACAGTCTCTCTATTTAAATTTTTATTTATATATCTAAAATATTAAAATATCGTGAAAAACTAAAAAAAATAAACTAAATATGAATAAGGTGGGGAAAAAACAGCTAATTAGAGGCTTGAGCTTGTTGGCTTTTATACAATTCAGCATACAAGCCATTTTTTGCTAACAATAGTTCGTGTGTACCCATTTCTGCAATTTTACCTTCTTCCAAATAAATGATCAAATCAAAGTTAAATCCAAAGAAGATCCGATGGGTAATCATGATGGTCGTTTTATCTTCGATATAATTTTTAAAATTCTGTAAAATAGTTTGTTCCGTTTTAGCATCTACTGCACTTAAACAATCATCAAAAATAAAAATAGATGGTCTTTTAATTAATGCTCGCGCAATAGCTACTCTTTGTTTTTGACCACCACTTAATGTAGTCCCTCTCTCGCCCACTAAAGTTTTAAAAGCTTGTGGCAGATTTTCAATTTCATGTTTTACATGTGCAGTATAAGCAGCATCGATTAGATCAGTTTCTTTTAATATTTCTTGTAGTCCGAAATGAATATTATTTTCAATACTATCGCTAAATAGAAATACATCTTGTTGAACATATCCAATAGAACTTCTTAAATATTGTAAATTCATATTATTAATCAATTCCCCATCAATAGTAATTTTCCCTTGATCAACCTGATACATTCTAGTTAATAATTGTGCTATGGTAGATTTACCAGAACCTGTTTTTCCAAGTACTAATAATTTAGTCCCTGCAGGAATACTTAAATTAAAATTACTAATAGCATTCACCCCTGAGTGAGGATAGGTAAAATGGACATCTTTAAATTCAATAGCACCATTTGTTGGTTTGAATAAACTTTTTTTATTCTGAGTTATAACTGGTTGAATGGATAAAAATTCATTTAATCTTTTTTGAGAAGCAGCTGCTCTTTGAATCATACTCGCTGTCCAACCAATAGCGCTTACAGGAAATGTTAACATATTGATATAAATCACAAATTCAATCACAGTGCCAACTTTACTAGGATCTTCAATAGCTTGTAATCCTCCTAAATATATAGTTAGCAAAGTACTAATGCCAATCATTAATGACATAGTAGGAGTATAAAAAGCCTCTACCATGGCCAAACTTGTGGCATTTTTTCTATACAACTCACTATTGGTTTTAAAGAAACCTAGCATCGCTTTTTCTTGAACAAAAGATTTAATGACTCTAATTCCAGAATAAGATTCTTGCGCATTAGTGGTTAAATCAGATAGTTCACCTTGTATTTCTTCACTTTTTTTGTTAATAATGCGATTCACAATATAAATGGTCACTGCCAATAAGGGAAGTGGCGCCAATACATACAAACTTAATCTTGCATCTTTAGTAAACATATTGTACAAACAAAAACCAATCAAAGAAACTAAGTTGATTAGGTACATCAAAGATGGTCCAGTGTACATTCTTACCCTACTCACATCTTCTGTAATTCTACTCATTAAATCACCTGTACTATGTGTTTTGTAAAATTCAGTATCTAATTTTTGATAATGTTCATACACTTGGTTTTTTTGATCATATTCAATATGTCTACTCATTACAATAATGGTTTGACGCATAAAGAACATAAACACTCCTCTAATGATCGCTAAAATTAAAATGGTTACACTACAAAAAGTAATCAACCAACCAAAGCTAAATTTGAAATAATCACTTAAGCCCATTATTCCATTGATGATCAAATCGGGTTGAATAGGTGTAGTTGATTTACCACCTGGAAGTTTCTCTTGTACCAGACCAACCACATAACCAGTAATCTGAGGGGCTAAAACTGCTAGATAATTGGTAGCAATTACTAGGATAATTCCAGCAAAAAAACGGAATCTATATTTCCAAAAAAATGGGTTTAATGCCGCTAATTCTTTCACTCAAACAATTTTTGTAAAGATACATGGTACTCAACTAATTAGCATCAGTCATTTAAGTAATAAAAAGCCATTATTTTTTGCATATTTCGGTTTCCTGCCCTACATTTGCCGCGGAGAGATGGCAGAGCGGTCGAATGCGGCAGTCTTGAAAACTGTTGACTGTAACAGGTCCGGGGGTTCGAATCCCTCTCTCTCCGCCAAAAAGGCGTAAAAACCACGATTTTATCGTGGTTTTTTTGTGGACATAATCGAACCAAGCTTGCTTGAGTGAGAGAATGGACACATAAAAACCAGCTGCGAAGCAGCAGGTTTTTGCACCTTTTTGAAGCCCCCACCCAGGATAAGCGAGCCTGTATGGCGAGCTAATAAAATTTTTGAATTTGATTATATTAATCTTCTAACACACCAAACTTTCCTAATTCATAATCTTGGAATGCTTGCATAATTTCTTCTCTTGTATTCATTACAAAAGGTCCGTGAGCAGCAATAGGTTCTTTCATTGGTTCTCCAGATAATATTAATACAACACTATCTTCAGTTGCTGTAATTGTAAAATCTTCTCCTTCATTAGCCATTAATACAAAGTGATCTAAAGGAACTTCTTCCGTTTCATTAACTTTAATTGCTCCTTCAATCACGATTAAAGCTGTATTATAATGTGCAGGAAAACTTAAAGTTGCTATACCACCCTTATTTAATTTTGCATTCATTAAATGCACAGGCGAAAAAGTAGATGCAGCACCTTTATGACCATTAAACTCACCAGCAATCACTTCAATCATTCCACCCTCCACATTTACTTTTGGCATTAAAGTATTTTGAATAGCCTGATAAGTAGGTTTACTCATTTTATCTTTAGCCGGTAAATTCACCCACAATTGAACCATTTGAAAATCTCCTCCGGTTTTACTAAAACTTTCAGAATGATATTCTTTATGTAAAACACCGCTTGCAGCGGTCATCCACTGAACATCTCCTTCTTCAATTACCCCTCCACCACCTCCGCTATCGTGATGTGCAACACTACCCTTATAGGCGATAGTAACAGTTTCAAAACCTCTATGCGGATGAACTCCTACACCTTTTGGTTTAAATGGACTAGGAGGAAAATGAAACTTAGAAGCATAGTCCAACATGATAAATGGATCCATTCTTTGCATGGTTAAGCCATAGCCACTTGGAATAAAATTATGTACTCTAAATCCATCACCAACATAATGGGGCTCTCTTGGAGCTAAAACCATTTCTACTTGCTTTACAGACATAGTTATTTTTTTATTAATGTTACAACATCAAATATGATGCCAAACTAATTATGAAGTACCTTTAAAACCACTTTTCTAATTTTTCCCGCTCCAATCATTGGTGCATGAACATCATTGGGAAAATAAATGCCAAATTGACCAGGGAATAATTTGAAAAAGAAATCAGGGGCATCTTCAAAAAATAAAACATCTTTTTCTGTATTGTATTCACCCCTTGGTTCCACACAGGTTAGTCTATGTTTATAGCCGATGATTTCAACTCCACCGAAAATATATTGGATATCAATGTATTGATTATGACATTCAAACTGTGAAGTTGATTCCAACATAGGCACAGCTTCTTCATTCACCACAATGGCAAATACATTTTCTCCATCAATTTCATGCTTACCCAATGAAAGATCCTCTAAATGATTGTTTGTTAAAAAATCAAATGCAGCCTTAAATCTTGGATGCAAGGATTCATACTTAAAAGATTGTGTTAAATCATCAACTATCATGACTTTCTTTTTTTGGTGTTTTCTTCCTCTGGTAATTTCTCTACCACTATTAAATCTTCCATTTCAATGCTCATTGGAATTTGTCCTACTTTAACAATAACTCTTTTACCTTTTAACTCCATTACCTCACCTACTTGATAATTCTTTTTCAATTTAACTGTAGATCCAACAATAATGGGTGCTTTAATTTCTTTGAAATTTTTATCCACTTTTTTAGCCAACTTATTGATCACAATTGCGTCGTTCTTTTTAAACAATAAATTGAACAAATTTTTCATGGACTCTTCTTTCTTCTCTGACTTCTTCCAATCCAAAGCAATTTGCTTCAACTTACGCTCCATATCTTTATTATAGGCAAACTTATCTTCTGCAACTTTATTTTGCTCTTTAAGAATTTGAACTTGTTGCAAATGTTTTTCTTTATCTAAAACTTTATTCAACTCTTGTTGAAGATTTTCATTTTCTTTAATCTTCTTCAACAATTCCTTTCTTTCTTTTTGAACCAATTGTAAATCTTGCTCTGTTCTATTCAATAATTTATCTAATTCAAAATGATGCGTATCAACCATTTTGCGAGCTCTATTAATTAAATTTTTAGGCAACCCAATTCTTTCTGCAATAGCAAATGTGTAAGAACTACCTGGCTTACCAATCACCAATTGATACAAAGGCTCGAGCTTTACTTCATCAAATTGCATCGCACCATTCACAATACCCTTATTGTGATTGGCCATTACTTTTAAATTTAAGTAATGTGTTGTTACAATCCCTTGTGCATGCCTATGTGATAATTCTTCCAATATCACCTCCGCAAATGCACCACCTAAATGAGGATCAGAACCTGAACCTAATTCATCAATAAAAAATAAAGTCTTTCCATTTGCATTTTCAATAAAATGCTTCATGTGCATTAAATGACTTGAATAAGTACTTAATTCAAAAGCCAGATTTTGAGTATCTCCTAATTGTATAAAAAGTTGCTTGTAAATACCCATTTCAGAGAGTTCGCTCATTGGAACCAATAATCCAGATTGCATCATTACTTGATTCAATCCAAGCGTTTTCATTGAAACGGTCTTACCTCCAGCATTGGGCCCACTAATGATTAATATTCTTGCATCATCATCTAATTCTATATTAACAGGAATGGTTTTTTTACCAGAAACCTTGTTGTATAACAATAATAATGGATGATATGCATTGATTAAATGTGCCCCAGCTTTATTCTGTAATTGAGGCATATTACCATTCATATCAATGGCTAACAATGCCTTTGCTCTTATAAAATCAAATTGACCCACTATTTGCGCATAGTTTAACAATAAACTTGAATAAGGAGCTAATTCTGCAGTCAATGCTCTTAGAATTCTTTGCACCTCTCTAGTTTCATCTTGTTCAAGAGCATAAATTTCATTGTTCAATTCTATGGTTTCCTCTGGTTCAATAAAAGCTGTTTTCCTGCTATCACTTTCTCCGTGAAAAAATCCCTTAACTTGTCTTTTATACTCAGAAAATACTGCTACCACTCTTCTACCATTGCTAAAACTCTCATCTATATCTGCAGTGTATCCAGACTTTGCTAATTTGGCAACTACTTTTTCGAAAACTCTTCTTAAAGTCTGTCTTGTTTTAAATAACTGAGCTCTAATCTTTGCTAAATCTTCTGAAGCATTATCTTTTACATTTCCTCTTTCATCAATAATACCATCTATTGAATTGATGATTTGTTTTTCATAATAGGTTCCATCCAATAGAAGATATAAATTAGCAAATGAATCTTTTCTTTCAGCATCGAACCATCTAAAAACTTGAAGAATATGATCAGTTAATTTTCGAACCAATAACCATTGTTCTCCAGTTAATTGAGCACCTGGAATTCCCAATAGTTTTAAATCCTTTCTAATATCTACTACAAAATCCGATGGGAAATACTGATTGGCTGATTTAATAAATTTATACTCTTGTGTTTGACTTAATGCAGTTTGTATGTATTTTGGATGTGTATGTATACGCATTTCGTCCACCATCTCTTTACCGATGGGACTTTGACAAGAATTGGATAAAATAGAGATAATTTTATCAAATTCTAATTGTTGAAGTGCATTTTCTGGATATAACTGCATTTATATGGAATAGGCAACAAATTTACTTAAATAAACATTAACAGCGTTTGAACTTTTATCTATTCCAACTTGTTTAAATATTGTCTAAATTTATATTATGAAAAAATTAAGAACCAGTTTATTCATCTTTATGAGCTTTACCTTTCTAGTGGCATGTGCTCAAAAGCCTAAAAACACAAAAAAACAAGTAATCAATATGAAAAATACAGAGACTATCACATTAGGATCGGGCTGTTTTTGGTGCACTGAAGCTATTTATCAAAGATTAGAAGGTGTGGTATCCGTAACTAGCGGATACAGTGGTGGACATATTGAAAACCCAACTTACGAGCAAGTTTGTGATAAGAACACCGGACATGCAGAAGTTTGTCAAATTGTTTTTGACACTACTAAAATTAGTCTTGATGATGTTTTAGCGGTATTTTGGAAAACACATGACCCAACCACTCCAAATCAACAAGGAAATGATATTGGCCCTCAGTACAGATCTGCTGTATTTTATCATAATGACCATCAAAAACAATTGGCTGAAAAATACATCAAAGACTTAGATGCTAGTGGTGCATGGAACAAACCAATTATTACAGAGGTTACTGCTTTTACCAAATTTTATGCTGCAGAGAATTATCATCAAAACTATTATAATAACAATACCAACCAAGGTTATTGCAGATATGTGATTGGTCCCAAATTGGAAAAATTTGAAAAGGTATTTAAAGATAAATTGAAAAATGACTAAGATGTTTTACAAAAACTTATTGGCAATTTTATGTATCACGCTGATTTCTTTGAATTCGAATGCCCAAATGTTATTCAAAGAATCAGATTCCTTAAGAGGTAGTTTAAATAAAAACAGGGATTGGTTGGATATTCAGAGTTACGACATTTCAGTCATACCTAATATTGACAATAAAACCATAGAGGGGTCAGTGGTTTGGAAGGCAAAGGCAGTGAAAACATCGCAAGATATTCAAGTAGATTTACAACAACCATTGATCATAGATAGCATTTTGATTTGGACAAAAAATCAATGGGAGAAAGTATCTTTTACTAGAGAAGGTAATATTGCATTGGTTCAACATCAAAAAAATATCCCCATTCAAACCGACTTTTCACTTTGGATATTTTATCATGGAAAACCTAGAGAAGCGATTCGTCCACCATGGGATGGTGGATGGATATGGAGAAAAGATAGCAATGGAAATCCATGGGTATCTGTTGCTTGTCAAGGATTAGGGGCTTCTGTATGGTATCCTTGTAAAGATCATCAATCTGATGAACCAGACTTTGGCGCCGCATTGAATATATATAGTCCTGCTCCTCTGAAAGCCATTGCCAATGGACGTCCTGGAAGAGCAGATCAAAACAATTGGTCGAGATGGGTAGTGAGAAATCCCATTAATAACTATAATATCATCCCATACATAGGTGACTATGTGAATTGGAAAGAAACTTATAAAGGATTAAAAGGAAACTTAGACCTTTCCTATTATGTTTTAAGAGAAGATTCTGCAAAAGCAGTTGCTCAATTCAAAGAAGTACCTAAAATGTTGGAGGCTTTTGAATATTGGATGGGCCCCTATCCATTTTATGAAGATGGATTTAAGTTAGTGCAAAGTCCACATTTAGGGATGGAACATCAATCTGCAGTTGCATATGGCAATAAATTCAAAAACGGTTATTTAGGAACAGATTTATCCAAATCTGGATGGGGATTAAAATGGGATTATATCATTATTCATGAAAGTGGACATGAATGGTTTGCCAATAATATTACCACAAATGATATAGCAGATATGTGGGTACATGAAGGTTTCACTAGTTATCTGGAATCTTTGTATACAGAATATTATTTTGGTAAAAAAGCAGCAGATGAATATACATATGGTTTAAGGTGGAGAATTCAAAATGATGAACCCATTATAGGTCCATATGGTATTAATAGAGAAGGTAGTGGAGATATGTATGCAAAGGGTGCTGTTATGTTACATACTATCAGAAAAGCAATTAATGATGATGTATTGTTTAGAAATATCATGATAGGCCTGAATAAAACCTTTTATCATCAAACAGTCACAACAGGGCAGATTGAAAATTATATCTCTCAGCAATCAGGCATCAATTTTAGCAAAGTATTTGATCAATACTTAAGAACCATACAAATTCCACATTTAGTTTTACAATATGATGCTAAAGAAAAAATATTGACGTATCAGTGGAAGAATTGTATAAAAGGATTTAATTTACCAGTGCACATAAATTATCAAAATAGTGTTGAAAGTTTAATGCCATTGGATTTTCAACCTAAGAAAAGACTGGTTCAACAATCTTCATTTAACATCAACAACTTTGCGAAAGCTATTGAGCAATTATATTATGTAAAAACGATAGTGGAATAATTTATTGTACAGGTGCTGCAGCAACTCTTCCTAAGCTATACAATCTTTTTTGCCAATAAGATTCTGTTAAATCACTGATGGTTACCCCTTGGCTTGTAGAAGCATGTGCAAACTTATTATTGGTTAAATAAATACCCACATGGGTAATATTCTTTCTGCCCTCAGTCTTAAAGAAGATCAAATCTCCTTCCTTTAAATCAGCCCAATCAATTTTTTCACTTTGCTCATATTGTTCTGCAGCAGTACGTTTTAAATTGATATTATAAGTAGATTTCATTACATCCAATGTGAAATAAGAACAATCAATACACCCTTTTGAACTTCCCCCTAAACAGTAAGGAGTACCCCACCATTCGTCAATTTTAGTTAATAAAGGGATATTATTAATTTCTTCTACTGCAATATCCATTTTGATAGAATACTTTAATTGTAACCAATTGGCTTTTTCAATATCAGATAAATTGTCAGGCATTTTTTCAAAATTATCTTTCGCCATTGGAGGAGCAGGTTCGGCATCAATACTATCAGAAGTTTTACTTAAATAAATTTTACCTGGCTTTACTGCAATATTATCCAAGAATTCAATGGTTGAAATATTCGTATGGGTAGTCACTATTTCTGCAACTACTGGTTTTACTTTTTTAATCTTGGGTTGTTTTCTTTTTAAAGAAGGTATAGAAAATTTCACCAAAGTAGTGTTACCTGGTTTAGGGGCAATGGCTTCCTTTTTAACCAGAGGAGTCACTTTAGCTTTTACATTTTCACTCCATTTCTTTGTGCTATTACCAATAGATTTGATAGTGGAACATGAGGAACCTATAACCAATAAACAGGCAATGGATAATATATAATTAAAGTTTTTAATCTGCATCAGTGGCAAGATAAGTTACAAAGTTGAAAAAAGTGGAAAAATTGGTCAATTTTAACGCCTTTTTTTGACGATATTTGTTGCTTACCCTAGAATCCAGATGCCTCAATTTTCACATTTACACGTACATACTCAATATTCACTTTTAGATGGAGCAGCTTCTATAGATGGACTTTTTAATAAGGCTATTAAAGATGAAATGCCTGCATTAGCTATTACAGATCATGGAAACATGTTTGGTGCGTTTAATTTTGTAAGCCAAGCCTGGAAAAAAACCAAAGTGATTGGAAAAGACGATCAAGGTAAAGATATTTTGGCTCCAGTAGTTAAACCTATCGTTGGTTGTGAATTTTATGTAGTTAAGGATAGGCATATCAAAACATTTACAAAAGAAGTCAAAGACGATCGTTTTCATCAAGTCCTTTTAGCTAAAAATGCTATTGGATACCAAAACTTAATTAAACTTACATCGCTTGGATACATAGAGGGAATGTATAGTAAGTATCCAAGGATTGACAAAGAGTTAATTGAAAAATACCACGAAGGTATTATTGCAACTACTTGTTGTATTGGAGCGCATGTACCTCAAGCCATTTTGCGATTTGATGAAAAAACAGCAGAAAAAGAATTTAAGTGGTGGTTGGATTTATTTGGTGATGATTACTATATAGAACTACAAAGACATCAAATTCCAGAACAAGAAACCATTAATCAAACCTTATTAAAGTTTGCGAAAAAACATAATGTACATGTAATTGCCACCAATGACAGCCATTATATCAATGAAGATGATGCCAATGCCCATGATATTTTATTATGTATCAATACTGGAGAAAAACAATCCACTCCTGGATTTGATGATTTTGTAAACGATGAATTACAAGTAAAAAATAGAAGATTCAAATTCCCAAACAACGAATTCTATTTTAAGACACAAGACGAAATGAAGGAATTGTTTAAAGACATTCCAGAATCCATTGACAATACCAATAGAATCGTTGATAAAGTAGAGGTATTGAATCTAAAAAAAGATATCCTACTGCCCGCCTTCCCTATTCCAAAAGAATTTCAAATTCACAAGGATGCGAATATGAATCAATGGGAATTCTTGAAACATATCACATGGGAAGGTGCACATAAAAGATACCCTGAAATTACTTCAGAAATTAGAGAGCGAATAGATTTTGAATTATTTACGATTCAAACCATGGGTTTTGCAGGATATTTCTTGATTGTGAGTGATTTTATCAAGGCAGGTAGAGCAATGGATGTATTTGTGGGGCCAGGTCGTGGATCTGCTGCTGGATCGGTAGTGGCATATTGTATTGGCATTACCAATATAGATCCCATAAAATACCAATTACTTTTTGAGCGTTTTTTAAACCCAGATCGTAAGAGCATGCCCGATATTGATACGGACTTTGATGATGAAGGTCGTCAAAAAGTGATTGATTATGTGGTAGATAAATATGGTAAAGAACAAGTAGCACAAATTATTACTTATGGTACCATGGCAGCTAAAAGTAGTATTAAAGATGTTGCCCGAGTAATGGACTTGCCTTTATCAGAATCCAATTTATTAGCTAAGTTGGTTCCAGATAAACCAGGTACTGAGTTAAATAGATGCTTACACGCTCCTATCACTAAAAAAGAAGGAGACAAATCATTGGAAGAAAAAGAAGGATATCAACAAGAAGACATAGACAATGTCAAAAAATTAAGAGAGATCTATAAAGGTTCAGATTTAAGAGCTGCAGTATTACATGAAGCAGAAAGATTAGAAGGCTCTATTAGAAACACCGGTATACACGCAGCGGGAATCATCATTGCACCTAGTGATTTAACTGCTATCATGCCAGTAGCCACAGCAAAAGATTCTGATTTATGGGTCACTCAAATTGAGGGTTCAGTGATTGAAGATGCAGGGGTTATTAAAATGGACTTCTTGGGATTAAAAACCCTATCTATTTTAAAAACTGCATTAGAATTGATCAAACAAAATCATGGTGTAACAATAGACTTGGATAATATACCATTGGATGATGAGAAAACATTTCAATTATATCAGAAAGGGGAAACCAATGCTACTTTCCAATTTGAATCGGTGGGAATGCAAAAGTATTTGCGTGAATTAAAGCCAGACAAGTTCGCAGATTTAATCGCCATGAACGCTTTGTATCGTCCAGGTCCAATTGCCTACATTCCCAATTTTATTGAAAGAAAGCATGGTAGAGAAGTCATTCAATACGACTTACCAGAGATGGAAGAATTTTTATCTGACACTTATGGTATCACCGTATATCAAGAACAGGTAATGTTATTGAGTCAAAAAATTGGTGGATTTACCAAGGGCGATGCAGATGTGTTGAGAAAAGCCATGGGTAAAAAACAAAAAGCAGTGCTGGATAAAATGAAAGCACAGTTTATTGCAGGAGCCGTGAAGAATGGACACCCAGAAAATATTTTGGATAAGGTTTGGACAGATTGGGAAGCTTTTGCTCAATATGCTTTTAATAAATCACACTCTACTTGTTATGCTTATGTAGCTTATCAGACAGCTTATTTAAAAGCACACTATCCAGGAGAATATATGTCTGCGGTATTAAATCATGCAGGCAGTATTGATAAGATCACTTTCTTCATGGAAGAATGTAAGAGAATGGGCATAAAGGTATTGGGTCCAGATATCAATGAATCTTTGAAAGGATTTTCAGTAAATAAAAAAGGAGAAATTAGATTTGGATTAGGTGGACTGAAAGGTGTTGGTGAAGCTGCTATTGAAGGTATTATTATTGAAAGAAATAAAGCAGGCCATTTTGAAAACATGCTAGATTTTATGAAACGTGTTTTATCTAGAGCAGTCAACAAAAAATCTTTAGAAAGTTTAGCTTATTCAGGAAGCTTTGATTGTTTCCCGGAATATCACCGTGCTCAATACTTTAATGTGCCAGATGGGGAAAGAAGCTCAGGTTTAGAAAAGTTAATTGGATATGCCCAAGCAATGCAAACCATGAATACTGGAACAAGCAATACCTTATTTGGAGATTTACCTTCAGCGATGCAAGTGCCTATCCCTAAATTAACAATATGCGAGGAATGGACACTGACAGAAAAATTAGATCACGAAAAAGATATTACAGGAATGTTCATGAGTGGACATCCATTGGATCATTTCAGTTTCGAAATGAAACATTACTTATTTACTCCAATCAATGATTTTAACGAAGTAAAAGATATGTTGGTGGTTCAACAAAGTTATCTTGGGAAAAATTTCAAATTAGCAGGTTTGATAACGGATGTACAACATAGAATTACTAAAACGGGGAAAAATTTTGGTTCTTTTGTGATGGAAGATTTTACTGGTAAAACGGATTTCATTTTATGGAGTGAGGATTATGTAAAGTTTCAGAACTACTTAGAAGTAGGGCAAAAAATTTGCATCAATGGCGCATTTAGAAACAGATTTAATCAACCCAATTTGTTTGAATTTAAAATTCAGACAATGAGTTTATTAGAAACGGTTAAAACAAATCAAACCAGATCAATTGAAGTAAGCCTACACCCTGCCAATTTAAGACCAGACATGATCAGCTTTTTTGAGAAGAATATTAAAGCAAATCCCGGTAAATCATCCTTCAAATTCAATTTTATTGAACCCAAAGAACAATTAGTGGCAAGCTTACTCACTTTTGATAAAGGTTTTTCTATTAATGACGACTTGGTTTCATTCCTAGATCAAAACCCGGAAATACAGGTACAAATAAACTTGGTTTAATAAAGTTGTTAAGAATGGTGGAAAAGTCAAAATGGCACTTATTGAATAATGGCCTTATTTTTGAACTAATAAGAATACAAACAAATTAAATATCTTTTTATGGCATTAGAATTTACAGACGCAAACTTTCAAACTACAGTAATGGAAAGTGACAAATTAAGTGTAATCGATTTTTGGGCAGAATGGTGTGGCCCTTGTAGAGCAATAGGTCCAGTTATCGAAGAATTAGCTACTGAATATGCTGGTAAAGTAAATATTGGAAAAGTAAATGTGGATGTGAATCCTAACTTAAGTATGAATTTTGGCATTACTTCTATTCCTGCAATTTTATTCGTTAAAGGTGGTCAAGTTGTGGACAAGCAAATTGGCGCGGTACCTAAATCAGTATTAGATAAGAAGATTCAGTCTCATATGTAATAGGTTTCTATAACAATATTTCAATATTTGAATTTCCTCATAAAATCCTGCTAAATAGCAGGATTTTTTTTATCTTTCTTCCCTAATTAAAACCTATGGAAAGATTTCAAGGCATATTCGGTATTTTATTAATATTAGCTATCGCTTTTTTGTTCTCCAATAATAAAAAAAACATCAATTATAGACTGGTATTTAGTGGTTTAGGACTTCAATTACTGATTGGAATATTAGTGCTTAAAATACCCGCCATCACCAATTTTTTTCAGTTACTGGGAAAAGCCATGGGAAAGATTGAACAGTTCTCAAGACAAGGTGCAGCTTTTGTTTATGGAGGTGTAGGTGCAATGACGCCAACTGGAGTAAATGATTTTGTAAATGGAGGATTTGTATTTGCATTTAACGTTACCGCAACGATTATATTAGTTTGCGTTCTAGTTGCTTTATTTTATCATTTTGGCATTATGCAGAGGATTATATCAGTAATAGCAAAAGCTATGAATGTAATCATGCGAGTAAGTGGTGCAGAAGCTTTAAGTAATGTGGCTAGTGCCTTTGTTGGTCAAGTAGAGGCGCAAGTAATGATTCGACCATACTTAGCAAGCATGACAAAAAGTGAAATTTTAGCAAGTATGAGTGGAAGCTTGGCATGTATTGCTGGAGGAATATTAATTGTTTATGCAAATATGGGTGCTGCTGCTGGAATGGATTTAGCACCTAAATTAATTACAGCTAGTTTAATGGCAGCTCCAGGAGCATTAGTGATTGCGAAAATATTATTTCCAGAAACAGAAACATCTCAAACACTTGGAAAAGTTACGCTTGAAGTAAAAAGCCAATATAGTAATACCATTGACGCTATTACGCATGGTGCAGGTGATGGCTTCAAAATTGCCATGAATGTGATTGCAATGTTAATTGGATTTATTGCTTTGATTGCTTTAGTGGATTGGACATTATTGAAAATAGGTCATTTATTTAGTGCCAATTTGGATTTAAGCTTGAACTATTTATTTGGAAAATTATTTTACCCAATGGCATGGGCTATGGGTATCCCAACAGTAGACATTCAAAGTGCTGCTACCCTTTTAGGTCAAAAATTAACCATCAACGAATTTGTTGCGTTTAAGAGTTTGACCAGTAAAGTGGTTCCTATTGTAACAGAAAAAGGATTATTAATTGTAAGTATAGCCATTTGCGGATTTGCGAATTTCAGTAGTGTTGGTATGCTCATTGGAGGAATTGGCGAATTGGCTCCAAACCGAAGAAAAGATTTAGCAGAATTAGGACTTAAAGCATTATTAGCCGGTACATTGGCCTCTTATCTTTCTGCAAGTATTGCAGGAATTTTGATTGGATAATCTGTAACTTTGCGTTCAAATTGCAAGATATGAACAGCAAGGGCATAGAAGTGATAATAGCTGCAGAGAAAGACAGTACATTACAAAAAATAGGAACTAAAGTTATTCAAAATGAACGCATCTTATTTGATGAGGGCGTTTATTTATTTGAAAACGCTTCTCTACCCTATGTTGGTGCATTAGCAAATTGGAAAAGAGAAGCTTTGCATGGCAATAAAACTTATTTCAATAAGAATTTTCATATCGAGCCAACCAATGTTTGTGTATTCTCTTGCAAATTTTGTTCTTACTCTAAATTATATGCCCATAAAGAAGAAGGCTGGGAATTAACAGTAGACCAAATGTTGGATATTGTTAAATCTTATGATGGCAAGCCTGTTACAGAAGTGCATATTGTAGGAGGTGTTCATCCTAAATTAACTTTGGAATTTTTCTTGGAATTAATGCGTGCTATCAAAGCACACAGACCAGATTTACATATCAAAGCTTTTACTCCGGTAGAATTAGAATACATGTTTAGAAAAGCAAAAGTAAGCGTTGAAGAAGGCATGCGAATGGCAAAAGATGCTGGACTAGATTCTTTACCTGGTGGAGGTGCAGAAATATTTCATCCAGAAATTAGAGAACAGATTTGTGCAGATAAAGCAACAGCCGATCAATGGTTGCATATTCATCAAACTGCACACGAATTAGGTATGCATAGTAATGCTACCTTATTATATGGACATATCGAAAACTTTAGCCACAGGATTGATCATATGGAAAGATTAAGACAATTGCAAGATCAAACAAAAGGCTTTAATACTTTTATTCCATTGAAGTTTAGAAATTCTAATAATGAAATGAGTAATGTGCCGGAATCAATCTTATTAGATGATTTAAAAATGTATGCTATCTCTAGATTATACTTAGATAACTTCCCTCATGTGAAGGCTTATTGGCCAATGCTTGGAAGAGATGCTGCTCAATTAACCTTGAGTTATGGCGTTAATGATATTGATGGAACCATAGATGATACTACAAAGATTTATTCAATGGCTGGCTCTGAAGAACAAAATCCAGCAATGACTACTGCTCAATTAGTAGCATTGATTAAGCAAGCTAAAAGAGCCCCCATTGAAAGAGGTACTTTATACAATGTGATTAAGGATTATTCTTCTGTAGAAGTTGCGGAAAACGAAGCTTAATAATTTAACATTCTGCTAGAGCAATAGGGATTTGAGAGGCCAATCCACCATCAGCAGTCTCTTTATATTTAATATTCATATCCAATGCAGTATTCCACATGGTATGAATGACTTTATCTAAACTTACCACTGCGAAATCTGGCTTGCTTTGCATAGCCAATTGCGCTGCCGTAATAGCTTTAATGGCACCCATGGTGTTTCTTTCAATACAAGGAATTTGCACCAAACCTCCAACTGGATCACAGGTTAACCCTAAATGATGTTCCATAGCAATTTCAGCTGCCATCAACACTTGTTTCTGATTACCCCCTAACAACTCTGTTAAACCAGCAGCAGCCATTGCAGATGAAACACCTATTTCTGCTTGACATCCACCCATTGCTGCAGAGATTGTAGCTCCATTTTTAAACAAAACTCCCACAGCACTTGAAGTACATAAGAATTGATGAATGTCTTTCACTTTATCTTTCTTACAAAACAAAATTGTATATAAAATTACTGCAGGAATTACCCCCGCTGCTCCATTGGTTGGGGCTGTAACTACTCTACCAAAACTTGCATTTTCTTCATTCACCGCTAATGCAAAACAACTTACCCAATCTAAAATATATTTAAAATCAACTCCACCATTTTGAATCAGCCGTATCCATTCTTCTTTAGAAGAATAAGCAGCATTGTTTAATAATTTTTTATTTAAATCATACGCTCTTCTTCTAACTTGTAAACCCCCTGGCAATTGACCCTCCGTATGACAACCTTTATAAATACAACTAAGCATGGTTTCCCAAATAGTATCTAATCCTCTATCCAAATCATGTTCTTCCATATTCACTTTTTCATTCTCCATGATGATGGAAGAAATAGCATAACCAGTTTTCATACAATGATGCAACAAGTCATTGGTATTTATAAAGTCAAAAGGTACTTCTTTGACCATATTTTCATTATTATCAACAGAGATGATGGATTCATTTCCATTGCCATCCATTATTGATCTTTCAATAAAACCTCCCCCAATGGAATAATAAGTAAATGTCAATTGTTTTGTTTCAGCATGCACCACAAAACGCAAAGCATTTGGATGATGAGACAAACTTTCTTCTTTTAAAAATTGCAAATGTTGCTCCTTCAAAAAAAGAATTGAATGTGATTTGTTCAATAAAAGATGATTGGATAATTGAATTTCATTTATTTTATCTTGAATAGTCGAAGTATCGGTTGTAATGGGATCCTCTCCCATTAATCCCATCAAAACTGCCATATCTGTTCCGTGTCCTTTTCCTGTTTTAGCCAAAGACCCGTACAATAATATATCAATACCTATCACCTTTTCTAAACCCATTTGTGCATCTATTTCACCAAGACAGTGCAAAGCTGCCTTCCAAGGGCCGAGGGTATGAGAACTAGAAGGTCCTACCCCAATTTTAAACATATCAAATACTGAAATATTTTTTTCCATAATCTTATACAAATGTATGTTAGTATTTGAAAAAATGGGGAAAATTTTGAAACAACTATATCAGAAAAATAAAAACTGATGGAAATTAATTGCGAAATTTGATCTTATAAAATTCAACCCTATGATATTATCATCTTTATTGAACAGATTTAGTGAGCCAGAAACGCTGAAAATGGCAAAATTAGGTCGTGAACTAAGAGCACAAGGAATTGATGTAATTGATCTTAGCCTTGGAGAGCCAGATTTTGATACACCTCAGCATATTAAAGATGCAGCTATAAAAGCCATTCATGATAACTGGTCACACTATACCCCTGTAGCTGGTTTCTTGGATTTAAGAGAAGCCGTTTGTGCAAAATTAAAAAGAGATAACCATTTAGAATACAAGCCTGAACAAATTGTTACTTCAACTGGTGCAAAACAAAGTTTAGCAAACGCCATTTTAGCATTAGTAGATGAAGATGATGAAGTAATTATTCCTACTCCTTACTGGGTTACTTATTCAGAATTAGTAAAAATAGCAAGAGGTAAAGTAGTTGAAATAAGAACAAACACTGAAGCTGCGTTTAAAGCAACTCCTGCACAAATTGAAGCCGCTATCACTCCAAAGACAAAAGTTTTTATGTTCTCTAGCCCTTGTAACCCAAGTGGTGCAGTTTATAGCAAAGAGGAATTAAAAGCTATAGCTGATGTATTTAAAAAATATCCTCATATCACCATTTTATCTGACGAGATATACGAATACATCAATTTTGTTGGTAAACACGAGAGCATTGCTCAGTTTGAAGAAATCAAAGATCAAATTGTAGTGATCAATGGTTTGAGTAAAGGATTTGCTATGACAGGATGGAGATTAGGATATACTGCATCAAGCGTAGAGATTGCCAAAGCAATGGAAAAATTACAAGGACAATTTACATCAGGAACTTGCTCTATAACTCAAAAAGCAGCAGTTACTGCCTTAGTTGGGGATTTAAAACCATCTATAGAAATGACTGAAGAATTTACTCGTCGTAGAACGACCACATTGAAATTAGTAAGTGAAGTGCCAGGATTCAAATGTTATGCTCCAGAGGGCGCTTTTTATGTATTCCCAGATGTGAGCAGCTATTTTGGTAAATCAGACGGCACACAAACTATTACCAATGCTGCAGACTTTAGCATGTATTTATTGAATACAGCACACGTTTCTTCTGTAATGGGTGATGCATTTGGAGAGCCTAATTGTGTGAGATTCTCTTTTGCGAATAGCATGCCCAATATTGAAAAAGCTTGGGCAAGAATCAAAGAAGCATTAGCTAATTTGAAATAAAAAAACTAAAAATGAATACAGAAGCGTTATGAGAGTAACGCTTCTTTTTTTTGTAGTAGTTTTGTACAATATATGACTCCAGAGAAATTTCAAATGTTTGAAAACAGGTTGCTTAAAAATTATAAGCACCGATTGAAACAAGCAAAACGTTTAAACCTAACTTGTTGGCGATTATATGATCATGACTTACCTGAATTTCCTATTTGTATTGAATTTTATGAAGAGTTTTTATACATAGCCGAATACAATCGAAGACACGCATTAACAGACGAAGAGCATGCGGCATGGTTTGATCAAACAAAGCAAATCATCGCTTTTTTAACTGGAATACCTATTGATCATATGTATGTGAAGCTAAGAAAACGCATGTCACATAGAGAAGGTCAATATGAGAAGGAAGCCGTTACAGAATCCAAAATAATAACTGTTCAAGAAAATGGACATCAATTTTTAGTGAATCTTACAGATTATTTAGATACAGGATTGTTTTTAGATCATCGTATCACCAGGCAAATGGTTGCAGAAGAAGTAAAAGACAAAATATTTTTAAATTTATTTAGTTACACCAGTTCTTTCTCAGTATATGCAGCTGCCGCTGGAGCTAGCTCAGTGACTTCTGTAGATCTTTCCAAAACCTACCTAAGTTGGAGTGAAGAAAATTTCGCCATCAATCATTTAAAGAATCCAGCAGCCTATCATTTTGTACATGCAGATGTAAAACAGTACCTCAAAACCTTACCAGCAAACCATTTTGATGTAGTGGTTATGGATCCTCCTACATTTAGTAATAGTAAAAGAATGAAGGACATATTAGATATCCAAAGAGATCATGTTGAATTAATCAATGATGTTTTAAAAGCAATGAAACCAGGTGGTATACTATATTTTAGTACCAATTTTACACAGTTTATAATAGATCTTGAAAACATTGAAAGCAAACAAGTAAAAGATATTACTAAAGCCACTACCCCATTTGATTTTGAAGGAAGATTAAAACGATGGTGTTATAAAATTATAAAATGAGCCCCTTAAGAATACACATTAAGGAAGTAAAGTGTGCTATTTAGATGTAAAGTGTGATGATTAAGAAACTAAGATTTCTTTATGTATTGCTAGTACTTGAGGAATAAGTAAATGCAAATCGTCGTTTTGTATCACCCAATCAGATAATTTCATTTTCAAGCTATCTTCTAATTGATGCTCCATTCTTTTGATCACATCTTCTCTTGAAATTTGATCTCTGTGCATCACTCTTTGTATTCTAATATGCTTTGGCGCAGTTACTCCAATGATTTTATCCACTCCTTCTGATGATCCAGATTCAAAAAACAATGCAGCTTCTTTAATCACATAAGGAAATGATTGTTTGGAAGCCCAATCTTTAGCATATTGGATGGTGATTGGATGTACAATGGCATTTAATTGCTGTAACTTAAAAGAATCTTCGAATACAAGTTGAGCAATATAAGTCCTATTTAACTGACTTTCTTTATAGGCTTCAGCTCCAAAAAGTTCAATTAATTTTGTTTTTACAGAACTATCTTCATTCATAATTGCTTTTGCAGTAGCGTCGGCATCTAAAACAGGAATACCTAATTGTGCAAATATTTTTGCAACAGTTGACTTCCCGGAACCTATACCTCCTGTTAAACCAATAATGATTGACATACTTAAAGTTAGTTAAAATAAAAATCCGAAATAAGTTTCCTTGGGAGGATTCCTATTTCGGATATAGTAAATGTCTTGCTAGAATCTTATTTATTAATTGCTTGAGACCATTCTAAGCTAATAGAAGATCTTTCAATTTTCAAATAGCTACCAGGGCTAACTTCTAATTGAATGGTATTGTCTTCATTCACTTTATTAATAGTGCCGTGGATACCTGCAATAGTAACTACTTTATCCCCTTTTTGCATACCATCAATAAACTTCTTTTGCTCTTTTGCTTTTTTAGCTTGTGGGCGAATCATGAAAAACCAAAATACCACGATAATACCACCCAACATGATTAACTGAAATGTACCACCACCTTGAGGAGGCGCTTGTAATAGAATTTGTGTCATTTTTATTTATTTATACTTTTATAATACTTTAAACCCAGCCTTACAAATATACAGTTTAACTGAATTATTTCTTATGGCTTATTTTATGAATTTTACCCGCAGCTAACATTTCTTTGTGAATACTATCTAATATACCATTTACAAAATGACCACTTTGTTCGGTACTGTAGTCTTTTGCAAGATCTATGTATTCATTAATGGAGACTTTTGTGGGAATGGTATCAAAATACACTAATTCGCAAACACCTAAGCGAAGCAAAATCATATCAATTAAAGCAATTCTCTCTGGGTCCCAATTTTTTAATTTTGGAACAATAATTTCTTCAGTGACTGTTTTCTTATCAATAGCTGTTTGTAATAGATCTATTGCAAATTTCATTTTTTCATTCCCCACTAAATCCATAAAGTCAATTTGAGAAGGCTTTTGGATATAATTTAAAATAAAACCTATGATAATATCTCCCTCATCTTCCCAGTTGGCAAAACGTTCTTCTATATAATCTACAAAACGTTCGCTACCCATTATAATTGTTCCAAAAATGAATTTAATGATTTCTTTATCCTTGCCTTTCTCCCTACTCTGATCATTGATGTATACTTGATATTCTGAGGTTTCAGAAAGTTGTCTAAAAATAGATTTAACTATTTGAGCATCTACATACTGAGCTGGTTTTACTAATTCAATTGCATTTTTAAAGGACGCCGACTCCAAGGTTTGCCATACCAATAAATTACCCGATAATTTGGTATTTACTGTAAGATCTTCTTGATTGGGTAAATTTTTAGAAGCTCTTTGATTGGCTTCTACTTCTGCATATAGAGCTACTTGATGTAACAAATGAACCAGGAATACAAAAAGACTTCTGGTCTTATCAAATTCTTTCTGTAATAACGCATTTGGGGTAGTTGACACCTCGGTTTCTATCATATAGAGCACCTGCATTACTTTTATTCGAATATTTCTTCTGTTCATCATAAATCTAAGAGCTAATTGGGGTGCAAATCTATCTAAATAAATCCATAAAACTGCCATTTTTTACCTAATTTTCCACCCCTTGTACCTATTTAGGCTCAGCCACTGAAATTTTGACTTAATAAATATGTAAAATAGTCATTGGCAGGGTTCTTGTAAAGTAGTAAGTACAATCATTTATTTAAAAACCAAAAAACGATAAAGTATGGCTAAGAGTACGGCTAAAAAATTAAACATTACGCCTTTACACGACAGAGTAATTGTAATGCCTGCTGCTGCTGAAGAGAAAACAGCTGGAGGAATCATCATCCCAGATACAGCAAAAGAGAAGCCACAACGCGGAACGATTGTAGCTGCTGGTCCTGGAAAAAAAGACGAACCAGTAACTGTTAAAGTGGGTGACACCGTTTTATATGGCAAATATGCTGGAACTGAAATTCAAATTGAAGGTCAAGATTTATTGATCATGCGCGAAAGTGATGTATTGGCAATTGTATAATTGAACTATTCTATTTAAAAAATTTAAAAATAACTCTATATGTCTAAAATGATTTTTTTCGACTTAGAAGCGAGAAATAAAATGAAGAAAGGTGTTGACACTTTAGCCAACGCTGTGAAAGTTACTTTAGGACCTAAAGGTCGTAACGTAGTGATCGAAAAGAAATTCGGATCTCCATCAGTAACAAAAGATGGTGTATCTGTTGCAAAAGAAATTGATTTAGAAGATCCAATTGAAAACATTGGTGCTCAAATGGTAAAAGAAGTTGCTTCTAAAACAGCTGATCAAGCTGGTGATGGTACAACTACCGCTACCGTATTGGCTCAAGCAATTGTTGGTGAAGGTTTAAGAAATGTTACTGCAGGTGCAAATCCAATGGATTTAAAACGTGGTATTGATAAAGCTGTAGAAAAAGTGGTTGCTAGCTTAAAAGCTCAATCTCAAACAGTGGGTAACGACACTAAAAAGATTGAACAAGTTGCTTCTATCTCAGCTAATAACGATAACGAAATCGGAAAGTTAATTGCAACTGCAATGGCTAAAGTTGGTAAAGAAGGTGTAATCACAGTGGAAGAAGCAAAAGGAACTGACACTACAGTGGATGTTGTAGAAGGTATGCAATTTGATCGTGGTTATGTATC